>WVZU01000272.1 GCA_011772275.1 Planctomycetales bacterium
TGGCCCGCAGGAATCGGCGCGGGGGCCAGCGTCCCGCCCCTGGGGAGCCGATCGGCAGTTGCCCAACCTACCCGCCGCGACAAATCGCTCGCAGGGCCCCCACAGCCGTGACATTCTCCAGCTGATTGGTAAATTTTCCACCATCGGTAACCTTACCTGGCAAACCCTCAACGGCTTCAAGCCTCTCGTGAAAGCAGGCCGATACCAGCCTTGCGTGCGCATATTTTTGGCAAAAACAGGATGCCGTCCCAGCCCGCCAACGGTGCTCAAAAACGTGCTCGTCTCTGCCAGCCGCTCACCATGAACATCTTCCTGCCCCGCTCGACTGTCGCGCTGCTGATTCTGGTCACATGGACACCGTCGCTGACCGCTCAAGCCGAACCGCCAACGCTGCTTCTTTCGCCGCAACGATCCTTTGGTGTTCCTTTTCATGTCGCACCGACCCGGCATCCATCCCAAGCCCCTCGGGAAGTCTTTCTTTATCTGTCCACTGATCAAGGTGTCCATTGGCAACTGGCCGGGCGCACAAATCCCGAAGCAGGACGGTTCGTCGTCCGCACTCAAAACGACGGCGAACACTGGTTTCTGGTACGCACGTTAAGCCAGGATGGTCAGTTGAGCCCGGTGGATCCCTCTCAGCCCGGATTGCGTGTCCTGGTCGATAGTGCCAAACCGGAGGTCCAGCTGAACAGCAGAAGATTACCCGGAAACGAGATCCTCACGGAATTTTACGCTCGCGATGCCAATCTCGATCGGCAGCAGATTCAAATCGAGTATCAGGCTTCGGTTGGCGGACCGTGGCAACGGGTTCCGCACGTCCAACACGCGGAACAAGACGACTTTCAGAAAGTGGAAGGCCACGCGACCTGGAGATCCACCACGGCAACCGAATCTGTCACGGTCCGCATCCGTGCCAGCGACCGAGCCGGCAACGAAGCGATCGCACAAGAGCCGGTCGCAGACCCTCCCCGCTCTGCTCCCACCCAAACGCCACACGATGTGCCCACCCTTCCGGGCTCGGCAACCAACACGCGGCCCGCCGACACCGTTTCCGCGGCGAGATCGCGATCGCCAGACGAGGCCCCTTTGATGGCCTGGCCTGCGGACCGACAAGCGCACCGGCCGCTGGCCAGCGGCACCCCGCTCGATCCATCCCGCGCGGACCCGAAAAGCACCCGCTCTGCGAACCAGTTAGACAAACCTGCGCCAGACAGCCAGCCGGCATTACCGACCCGCATTGCGCGTCAACCGCTGACCGTTCACCACAATTCCTTCGAATTGCCCTACGCTCAGCAACCGGTCGGACCCGGCGGACTACCGAAGGTCGAATTATGGGGAACCAGTGACGCGGGGAGAAGTTGGACGTACTACGGCACCGACGTCGACGGCCGGTCGCCTTTTCACGTTACCGTTCCCCAGCCGGGATTGTATGGTTTCCTGATCCGACTGCACCCTCCTGCCGGTGCTCAACCCCCAGATCCCCAACCGGGGGACCTGCCGGACCTGTGGGTCGAGGTCGAGGAGCACTAGCTATCGGGCTAAAAATTGCGCGCTTGCCGCGGTCGCGAAAGTCGCTCAGACTTTCGGCTCCAGCCGACTTGCCGCAACGTTTAACGCGTTTTTGCAATTTGAAAATGACGCGTTGACAATCCAGCAGCTCGGCTGGCGCCGCCTGGCGATCTCGTCGAGTGGCCTTGAGGCGTTCTTGGCGAGCAGGCGTCTGGTCGGCACCTTCGCCGTTTGCCTGGTCGGCAAACAGAAAAAATTGCATCTGGCACACAGCAGGCAATCGCAAGGGACGGTCTCCGCGACGGCGGCGGCTCCCAACCGACCGCTCGTCCCCCCACGCTCGCCCGTCGCGCCCCGGCCCGGATTCCGCGAAAATCTGTATTTTCTCAGCGTCCTTTCCCGGGACCGTGGAAAAAAAAGGCGGACAACCGCAGCGGCAGCTGGTATACTGCCCGTCCTGGCAACCACCCCCTCTTGGCGGACCGGGAACATGGGCAAGCCCATCCTGGCACTCGACTACCTGAAACGCGTCTCGCACCATCCAGCGCAGGCGGTCAACGTCGTGTTCGGCGACGATGCTTACTTAAAGCAAAAAGCGGTTGCCAGTTTGTGCCAATCGGTCACGACCGGTCCCGACGCGGAATTCGCGATCTCGCGTTATGACGGGTCAACGGTCGAGTGGCCGGATGTCACCGATCGATTGGCCACGGTGACCATGTTCGGAGGCGGGCAGGCGGTGGTGGTCGTGTCTGAGGCAGAGGACCTGATTAGTCGCGAGCGGGTGAGGCTGGAAAACTACGTTGCCCAACCGGACACCAACGGCATCTTGATCCTGGTCGTCACCCGCTGGCCCAAGAACACGCGTTTGTTCAAGGCCATTTCGTCCAGCGGCTTGCAGGTCGACTGCAAGACGCCCGGTAGCAGTGCGATTGTGAAGTGGCTGAGCGGCGAGGCGACCCAGCGTCACGACGTGAGCCTGACGGCGGGGGCGGGAGAACAATTGCTGGAGACACTGGGCCCCGAACTGGGCCTGCTGGCCAACGAATTGGAAAAACTGGCGTTGATGTCCGACGGGAAGATCACCGTGGGGTTGGTGCGGGAGATGGCGGGTGGATGGCGAGCGAAAACGGCCTGGGACATGTTGGACGCCGCTTATGCCGGCAATGCCCCGGAGGCTTTGCTGCAGTTGCAGAGGTTGCTTCAGGCTGGCGAGCATCCGGTCGCCATCCTGGCGCAGATTTCGGCCTCCTTGCGGCGGCTGGCGGCCGCATCCCGCCTCTACTTAAACGCCACTTTGTCCAGCCAAAAGCTCAGCTTGCGATCCGCTCTGGAACAGGCAGGCGTGGCACCTTATTTCCTCGGCAAAGCGGAACAACAGCTCAAACGGCTGGGCCGCCAGCGGGCCAGCAGCCTTTACCGCTGGCTGCTGGAGGCGGACTTGCAGTTGAAAGGCGAAAGTTCCTCGCCGGACCGGGCCCGTCTTGTCCTGGAACAATTGCTGATCCGGATTGCCGCCAGCCCCACATCCAGCCTGCGGCCGCGACTGGCGACCGCGTCGTAGCAACAAACTTAGGAAGATCATGCATGGCGAAAAGAAAGGAAGCACAACATGTGGATGACCGCACAGGGAGAAACCGTTTTACAGGGCGGACATGCCACCCTGATCCGCGCCGCCGTGAGGTTGGTTGCAGATATCATCGAAGACCAGGAGGATCGAGCGACGCAGCGCTGGCATTTTAACGTAACACCCTTCGACAAGCTGAACTGGCGCGTGCAGATGGTGCTGGTTTCGCGGATCGGCGAAGCGCTCTTGTGCGAGCAGGTGGCAACGCCGAAACACACCGAGTTGAATGACGCAACGGCGGCTGTTTTGTACGCGGCCATTCGACAATCGATTGAAGTCGAAATTGACAACGACGAACTTTTCGGCGGCGAACAGGATACAGGCACCGACAAACAAGCTCAGCCAACGTGGCGGGAAATGGTGCTGGCCGCCTGCGACCATGAAGAAATTATCGATCTGCCAGCGGCCGACTCGCCAGACTTCGACGAATGGGATGTGCTGATCGACTGCCTTGCCACCCAGGTGCTCTGGGACGCGGACTGGCACGTTGTCGACCTCTTCCTCGACGTCGATCCGCAGCACGGTGAGCAGGTCCACCCAGCGACGGATCGCATCCAGGATGATTTCGTCGAAGAGCCGCCGGAGGGGAATGAGCACGAATTGCTGGCCGCGCGGCATGCGCTGCAAAAAATTCTCGAGCCGCCAGATGATCCCGGTTCGGTCTGAGGAAAGACGTAATCAGCATGTCTCCCGATGGACACCGGCTACCGAACACAGCCTGGCGGCGTCGGGCCCATGTGTTCCGGATGGAGGGTGACGGAGACAACCAGGTGCATCAACAACTCGGCTCGGTCCCCCCCCACGCTGCCCGGTTTGCCTGCAGATCCACGGGGCGACCGCGGCGGACGAGAAGACGGGGAGGAGAGGACGGGGAGAGTCATCGCCGAGCGGTCCTGTTGCCGGTCGCGTCATCCCAGCTGGAATGTGTCTCCGCGGGCCGGGATTTCTACCTGGGCTCCCAGTTGCTGGGCCAGTTCTTCGGCCAGGCTGCTGGCCGCCTCCGGTTCGCCGTGAACCAGAAAAATCTTCCGGACGCGTCCGGCAGCCTGGGCTTGCCGCGCCCACCCGATCAGCCCCTCGCGATCTGCATGGGCGCTGCAACCCTCGATCTTTTCGACCTCCGCCCGCACGCGATACCGGCGGCCCAGGATGGGTACTTCCGGCATCCCGTCCAGGATCTTGCGGCCGAGGGTGTGGGGCGCTTGATAGCCGGCAAAGAGGATGGTCGTCGCGGGATCTTCGATGTGGTGTTTGAGATGATGCAGAATCCGGCCTCCTTCGCACATACCCGATGCGCTGATGATCACGGCAGGACCTGCCAATTCGTTTAACTTCTTCGACTCGCTGCTGCTACGGACGTAGCGCAAATCGCGAAAACCCAAAGGGTCTTTGTCGGTCTCGTCAAACAGAGCATCGACCATTTGTTCGTCGTAGCATTCGGGATGAGCCCGATAGACGTCGGTGGCATCCACGGCCAGCGGGCTGTCGACGTATACCGGTAGCTTGGCAAGACGCCCCTCGTTCCACAGCTGGTTCAAGTGGTACACGACCTCCTGGGTCCTGCCGACTGAGAACGCGGGAATGATCAGTTTCCCCTGGTTCTGGATCGTACGAGCGGAAACTTGCAGCAGAATTTCGACGGTGCGTTGGCGTTCCGCATGGAGGCGATCGCCGTAGGTGCTCTCCATAATGATAAACTCCGCGTCGGAAGGCACTTGCGGATCGCGGAGGATGGGCAGGTCGTGCCGGCCAATATCGCCGCTAAAAACCAGCCGCGTGGACCGACCGTTTGTGGCAATGTCCAGCTCGACGCTGGCAGACCCCAGCATGTGTCCCGCATCGCGGAAAGCTCCGCGGACCCCTTCCAGGGGGTGAAAGGACCGTTCGTAATCGACTGGCACGAAACATTGGATGGTCCGGCTGACATCGCGACGTGAATAGAGTGGTTCAAAAGGCGTCTGCCGCTTGCGCCGACGGCGTTTGTTGACGTAGGCCACGTCGCTTTCCTGGATCTTTGCCGAATCGAGCAGCATGCGAGCGGCCACATCGCGTGTGGCACTGGTGCAATAAATCGGACCGTCAAAACCGGCTCGGACCAGCGACGGCAGGTTCCCGCAATGATCGATATGGGCGTGCGAAAGAACGACCGCCCCCACCCCCTCGGCATCAAAAGGAATCTCGCGATTCCGCTCGAAAGCCTCCTTGCGGCGGCCCTGATAGAGCCCGCAATCCAGTAACATGCGTTGGCGTCCGAACTGGACCAGGTGCATCGACCCGGTAACGGTCCCGGCCGCCCCCCAAAAATGCAACTTCATCAACGCACTCCACACGCTAAGACCGCGCCAACTTACCACTCCGCGGAGGTCCGGCAAAGCCACCTTTGCCGGGGGAAGGCTCGAGATGCCGTTGCTGCTAGCGATCGGGTCTGCTACGATCCCGCCGCCCTTTTCATCGGGGAGGCCTGTACCGGATGCGTCTCTCGACCGCTCCCCGAACATCGTTCCGCGCTTCGCGCCGGCGCCGTCACCGCACGATTGGACTCCGAGAAGCTCGAATGCCCCATCGGCCACTTGCAACCAGGCGCCCCGCAATCCGCTCGGTGTGTGCCTGCTCGGCCCTGCGCGGGGTGGGCTGGCTGCTGCTGGTCGCGAGTTGCCTGTTGAGCGGCTGTCGCAGCTGGCCTTGGCGACCGGGTCCCGTCCCCCAGTCGGTGGCCACCTGCCGCAATCTTTCCCACCAGGCCCTCATCGAGATGGAACAGGGGCGCTGGCAGTCGGCCGAACCCCTGCTACAGAAGGCGATCGACGCCTGTCCCACCGATCCCGACGCTCAACGTCATTACGCAGAAGTCCTCGCTCAGCGGGGGGCCACCCAGCAGGCGCTGGTTCATCTGGACCAGGCCCGCCGACTGGCGCCCCATGACGCGTCGTTAAGTGTGCGAGCGGGAGAAATCCAGCTGGCTTCGGGGCAGCTGGATAAGGCCGCTCAGCACGCACGGGCCGCCCTGGCCACCGACCGCAATGCCGCCGAGGCGTGGGCTTTGCGCGGCAGGATCCAACTGGCGCGCGGCCGGCAACCGGAGGCGCTGGCCGACCTCCTCCGCGCCTTGGGATACCGGCCGGACGATCCGGCCCTGCTGGAACAGATCGGACGGCTGTACCTCGCCATCCAGCGTCCTGATCGAGCGTTGATGTACTTTCAGTCGTTGGGCCAAAACGTCCCGCCATCCGATCAAGGTCGCGAATTGCTGGCCCTGCAGGCCGAAGCTTACGCGGCGGTGGGACGATTTGCGGACGCGGCCGGCTATTTCCGACGGGCCACCACCAGCGGGCCGCCGTCGGCAGAACTCCTTTACCGCCTGGCAGAGGTCGAAATGGCAAACGGCGACATCCGCAACGCGCGGTTGGCTGCCGAGCAGGCCTTGCGGCTGATGCCGGACCACGCCGCCAGCCAGCAGCTGCTGGCCCAGATTGCCCGGGGCCCGGCCGGGGCGGCACCTGTCGTCCAGGTCGCCGCGCCGCCGCCTTGAATGACGTTCTGCCCTGCACGGCGGCCAAGGGCTGGTTCTGTCTGGCGTCCAGGCAGGGTCCATTTCGGCGCCCCCATGCTGATCGCGAACCAGCGGGCAAAAAAGTAGCCCCACGGCACTCTGTGGCAGCCCGTCCCTGGCGAAGGTTCACGGCCACAGTCGCCTGCAGCGGCCCCCCAGTCGCCCGCCGTCGCCCGCCGTCCCGCGCCGTCGCGCGACGCCACTTAACATGATTTCCCGCCCAGCCTGCCCGACCGGGGACGCACGGTCCAGTTCAGGCAAGCAACTTCAATCTGCCGGAACCTTCTTTTGTTCCGCATCCGATTGTGGCCGAAAAGCGTGCAGCAACAACAGGATCGCTCCGCAGACCAGCAGGCTATCGGCGACATTAAAATTGGGCCAGCGCAGCGTATCGTTCCACTGCAGGAGGATCCAGTCGCGGACCGCGTGGGCAGGCTGCCCGACCCGCGCCGGGTCGTAGGCCGCCGGCCAGGTCAAACCATGCAGCCCGATGCGGTCGTAGAGATTGCCCAGGATGCCCGCCGTGACGGCCCCCAGGGCCCAGGTCAGCCACAGATCGCGGGCTTCTCCCGCCACGAAAAGCCAGTAGAGTATGCCGGCGGCGGCGGCCAGCGAGAGGACAACGAACAGCCAGACCAGGCCCTGCCCCATGCCGAACAGGGCACCCTCGTTTAAGGTCACTTCCAGCCCGAAGTACGGTTCCCAAACCCAGTGCACGGGGCGCTGGCCGGCAACCGGAGGCCACAGCCGGCCAAAAATCCACCGCTTGGTCAGCAGATCAACCAGGAATCCGACCAGGGCCAACGCGGCGAAAATCCAGTAGCGGTTTGCCGGGATCGGGACCCGGGTTGCCACGGCATCGTCCTTGCCGGACGTCATCGGTGGACGTGATCCTTATCCTTGTTCCCGTAACGATGCGCATTGGATGCACAGCGTGGTGTAGGGAATGGCCTTCAAGCGCGTCCTTTTGATCGCTTTGCTACAGTCTTCGCAAGTCCCGTAGGTACGCTCTTCGATCCGTTCCAATGCCGATTCGATGGCTTCCAGCGTCGATTCCTCGGTCTCCATCATGCTCAGCGTAAATTCCTGCTCGTAATTATCGCTGCCGATATCTGCCATGTGGATCGGCATGCTGGAGAGGTCCCCGTTGGCCTCCGACCGCGTCTTTTTCAGGGCCGCGTCGGCCAGGGCATTCACGTCGCCGCGCAGGCGAGCCCGCAAGGCGATCAGCATCTCCTTATAAGGCTTCATTTCCGCTTTTTTCATTCCCCGATACTCCGTGCCGTTTTTGTTTAACCCAAGTTCAGCTTGGGCACGAAAATCTTGACAACGAAAATTCTGATAACCAAAGACTTTTCATTGTAAAACGGGGCCAGAGACAAGTCAAACGCCCCGCTGCCAGCTGGACGTTGATCCCCAGGAAACGCTATCCTGGAGTTATAAATTGGCTTGAATTTGCTGGCCGGAGCCCTTGATCATTAACGCCACGACCCAGGTTGATGCCGCCTTCCAACGATGCATCCTGCCGTCCTGCGGCCGAGAGTACGGGTTGGACGAAGTCCTCGTCGGTTGCTCGGCCTGTGGACACCTGCTGGATGTCGTCTACGACTGGGATCGTACGCGCCCGCCGCGTGGGTTAGCCGAGCTGGAAGCGCGGTGGGCGCGCCGCGACGATCCTGCGGCGTTCAGTGGGGTGTGGCGATTCCACTGTCTGCTGCCGTTCGCCCCGATCGATCAAGTCGTGACCATCGGGGAAGGCCAGACCTTGCTGCAACGTTCTGCGGGTGTCGCGGACTATGTGGGGCTGCCTTCCGGCGAGCTTTATTTGCAGTACGAGGGCGCCAATCCTTCGGGCAGTTTCAAAGACAACGGGATGGCCGCCGCCTTTACCCATGCGCGCAGCATCGGGGCCTGTCGCGCCGCGTGCGCTTCTACCGGTAACACCAGTGCCTCGCTGGCCGCCTTCTGCAGCGTCACTCGACTTATGAAGGCGGTCATTTTCATCGGTTCGGGAAAGATTTCTTTCGGCAAGCTCTCCCAGGCGCTCGACTACGGAGCCCTGACCGTCCAGATCGCCGGCGACTTCGACGATGCCATGCTACGGGTCAAGCAGGTCACCGAACGGCTGGGCATTTACCTGGTCAACAGCGTCAATCCCTTCCGCTTAGAGGGTCAGAAGACGATCATGTTCCGGGTACTGGAGGCCTTGCGATGGCAGGTGCCCGATTGGATCGTCGTGCCGGGAGGCAACCTGGGCAACTCCAGCGCGTTTGGCAAGGCGTTCTACGAACTGCGCAAACTGGGGCTGATCGATCGGATGCCCAGGCTGGCCGTAATCAACGCCGCCGGGGCCAACACGCTGTACGAACTGTACGAAAACCGCAAGCTGCGCTGGAACGAGGGTAGCGTCGATACTTCGCTGGTCAAAACATATTACGACCAGCTGGACGCCGAACAGAAGCGGGCATCGACGATTGCCAGTGCCATCGAGATCAACCGGCCAGTGAATTTGTACAAGTGCTTGCGAGCGCTGGAGTGCTGCGATGGCGTGGTGCGCGAGGTCACGGATCAGGAAATCCTGGACGCCAAGGCCCAGGTGGGGGCCGGCGGATTGGGGTGCGAACCGGCCAGTGGTGCCAGTGTCGCCGGCGCCAAAAAACTACGGGCCGAGGGCGTGATCGCCCCAAACGAACGCGTCGTCTGCATCCTGACGGGGCATCTGTTGAAGGACCCCAAAGCGACGGTGGCTTACCATACCACAGACCAGGAGATGTTTAACCAGGTCTTGGGCCAGCGGGGCGTAAGGACGGCATCCTTTGCCAACCGCGCGGTTGCCGTGCCCAACGATCTTGACGAGATTGTGAAGGCAATTCAGCTTTACAGTTAACGCGACAATCAATCGGCGAGTTTTTAAAGGCCGCCATGGGAGGGGGATCAGACAGATGGCCATCAAACTGGCAATCCACGGTGCCGCGGGACGCATGGGTCAACGCCTGATTGCTCTGGGTGCCGAGGACCCCAACCTGCAGATTGTGGCCGCCCTGGAAGCACGCAAACACCCGCGCCTGGGCGAGGATGCCGGCCAGGTAGCCGGCGTGGCGCCCCTCAATCTACCGCTCAGCTGCTCCTGGGACGGCAAGCTGGACGTGGTGATTGATTTTTCGGTGCCCAAGGCCGCCCTGCATATCACCCGGCTATGCCTCGACAGCGGGATTCCCCTGGTGCTGGCCACCACCGGGCTGACCGAAAGGGAGGAAAACGAGGTTCGCCAGGCGGCCAAAAAAATTCCCCTTTTGTGGGCCCCCAACATGAGCCTGGCGGTGAACCTGACGATGAAGCTGGCAGAAATTACCGCTGAGACGCTGAGCAAACAGGACGAACAGGTCGATGTCGAGATCCTGGAGCGGCATCATCGTTTCAAGGAAGACGCGCCCAGTGGCACCGCGTTGGCTTTCGGAAAACGGATCGCGGCTGTCATGGGGCAGACGGAGCATCGGCACGGACGCGAAGGACGAGTCGGCATCCGTCCCCGCTCGGAAATCGGCTACCACGCCATCCGCGTTGGCGATAATCCTGGCGAGCACACGATTGTGTTTGGAACTCTGGGCGAAACGGTCGAACTCCGTGTGGCCGCCACCCATCGGGACGCCTACGCCTTGGGCGCCCTGGCGGCCGCCAAATTCCTTAACGGCAAACCTCCCGGCGCGTACACCATGAACGACGTGCTGGGTCTGTAACAAGAGACACGGGACACGCCATCCCACACTCCACCCTCCAGACCCCCACACTCGAGTGGACTCTCAAGCCAAAAATTTCGGGTGCCACTGCTGACTTGCTCAGAAGTGCCCAGCCGATACCGGGAATCCAACGCAAAGATTTCAGATGGACACCCCCCCTGGCCGGTTTGTCAATCCTCAATAGATCAGCCGCAATCAGCCGCAAAAAGGTGGGACCTGTTTCGGTAATTCGTCAGTCGCCGAAAGGCTTGGCGGCTTGCGCGATTTTGGCAAGAGCAAAATTTTAGGCCTGACACAGGACGAGCCCTCCTATGGCCAAATGCGACCAGGGATACCTGTGCGAAGTCTGCGGGGAAGATGTCGCCGCTATCACCGACAGCGACCTCTACCTTCGCTATGTGATTGGGATGGTCGATCCGGAAACCCTGCACACCTCGCCCGAGCGCCACATACGCTGCAACCCCTCGCTGGCTCAGTTTATCGTGGCAGACGAATTCCCGGCCGTCACCTGTTCAGGGGCATTTGACAAAAAGAGGCTGGACGATGAGTTCGTGCGGCAGCGTGAGCAGCTGGTGACGCGCGGGTGGCGCCGGCTGCATGAGGTGGTTGCCAGCGAGAACGCCATTATCGATTACCCCCTGCCGGAAGTGAAGCAAAAGCTTCGCAAAAAGTTTGGTGCTCAGTGACAGCGATGCCAGCATCGCGCGTCGCGCATCTCCTCCCGCGCGGCGAACGGTCTTGACCCACAGAAAGGGGCTGAGGTAAAAGCCTCATCCTCTTCTGGGAAGATCCCCTGCGCGTGGGCTGCGCGTCGTTGACGTCAGGCCTGGCGAGCGGGCGGAATCGAATTTTGCGGGAATATCTGATTCGTGTTTTACACCCCACGAGGTGGCTTGTGCGCATCCCTGGCACACTGACGGTCCATGTTCTGCTTTCGGTTTGGCTAGCCGCCACACCCAGCAACGCTCAACCCGGCCCTCCCGCCGGCTCTTCCGCAGCAGTCCCCCGCCAAATCGTGACGGATCCCGCCGGGCCGGTCGTGTCGCCGGTGTATTTGGACCAGATGTACCCGGAAAGCGTCCTGGGGCCGCCGACAGCGGGGACCCAACTGGCGCTGTCCGGCATCGGCCAACCTTCGATTTCCGGACCTGGCGGCTGCTGGGGTGGCTGTCACCAGGGAAGTTGGGGGGGCGCAGCGGGCTGCCAGCCGGCTTACCGTGGCGGTGGCACGGGATGTGATGCGTGTCCCTGCGGCATGCGACATCGATTCTGGGGCGGGATCGAATATCTGCGGTGGTTTGCTGAGGGGATGGACTTGCCGCCGCTGGTCACGACCAGCAGGGATGCCTTGCCGCCGGTCGACGAGGCGGGCGTGCTGGGGGAACCGGAGACGCGCATTTTATTCGGCAACCGCAGCGTGCTGGAAGATTGGCGTTCGGGATACCGGCTTACGCTGGGCATGTGGCTTGACTGTTGCCAGCATCTCGGCCTGGAGTGGGATTACTTTCATCCCAGCAACGAAGCGCATGCTTTTGCGCGCAGTTCCAACGGGATCAACGATCCCATCCTGGCTCGACCTTTCTTCAACATCAACCCACGCGACCCGGACACGGATGAATTCGATCCGCCCGCTCGTGAAGACGCTCAGCTGGTCGGCTATCCGGACATCGTCTCGGGCGAAGTCCGCGTCGGCACATGGACTTCCTTGGTCGGCTCCGGGCTTCGCATGCGCTACAACCTCTGTTGTTGCCCGCACGGCGGGTGCCACTCCTGCGGTTCCGGCGCGTATCCGGGTGGCTCACGGCTCGATTTTCTGTTCGGCTACCGCTACCTGCAGCTCGTCGATCGGGTGAAAATCCGGGAAGAGCTGGCCACGGACGATCCGATTCCCGTCGGATTCGAAATCCGCGACCGTTTCAGAACAGAGAACACCTTTTACGGGCTCGACCTGGGCGTGCTCTGGGAATCCCAATGGGACTGCTGGTCATGGGAAATTCTGGGGAAGATCGCCTTGGGCAGCACGCGAAAAAAGGTCCGCGTGAAAGGCAATACGGTGCGAAGTGCCAGCGGTGTGGAGGTTTCCGACCGCGGCGGCCTGCTGGCGACCGAAACCAACATCGGCCGCAAAGCCGACAATGACTTTGCGGTCGTGCCCGAACTGGGTGTTACGGTCGGTTACGACTTGACCCGCACCTGGCGGGCCACACTGGGTTATTCGTTAATCTACTGGAGCCAGGTGGCGCGTGCTGGCGACCAGATCGATTTGGACGTCAACCCGGACTACCTGCCCCCGGTCCAAGCCCCGATCGCCGGTGCGGCTCGTCCGCGCCGCATGCTGAACGAAACGGACTACTGGATCCAGGGCTTTAATCTCGGCCTGGACGCCCGCTTCTAAATCGCCTGTCGCCAGGCACGTAAAGGGCGGGCCAGTTCCAAATCCCCACGCTCGACCTGTCCACCTCTGCCCTCGTGTCCACCTCCGCCCTTGCGGGTCCCCAGCAGGCTTGCTTGTCCCCGGGGGGACCTCCTGCGGACGGCCCTTTGCCCGTCCCGCGGCTCGCGCGCACTGCCAGCACGGCCTGGAGCGGATTTTTACCAGTCCGGCTGCTGAGCGACCGCCTGCTGCTTTGTCACCGCTCGATTTTCAGGCAACAAAAACGCGCTAAAAGGTTTGGCCATCCCGGCCAGTGCCGAAAGTCCTGGCGACTTTCGCCACACCGGCAAGGGAGAAATTTCAGGTCGGACAAAGGACAAAGCTGAAGCCGTGCGCAAAGTTTGCGGGCTACCTGGACCGATATTAGAATCGTGTGCAGTGGTCGCATCGTTGCCGGCTATCGCTTTGGTTTTGTCATTTCGGGGGGACTTCTGATGGTATCTGGATTCCGCGTTTTCGATTGCCTGGTTTCCTTCCGAAACAACCTCCGGCGCTTACCGGGTAAAAAACTTTCTTCGCTAAAATTCGAGTGGTTGGAACCGCGTTGCCTGCTGGCGGTAACGGACTTGGGGGAAATCGAAGGTCGCGTCTTTGTGGATTTGAATTTCAACGGCAACTATGACAGCGGCGAGGAGATTGCCGGAGCGGCGGTGCAACTGTTCCTGGACAACGGCACGACGCCCGGGGCTTTCGATCCGAGCGATACCGAACAAAGCGGGGCACCGGTGAATTCGCCGGCTACCACGGATGCCAATGGGGTCTATCAGTTTGAGGGCCTGGCCAGCGGCACTTATTTCGCCGTGCAACCTATGCAAACCGTTGGTGCCCGCACGCTGAACCAACAAGTCAGCTCGCCGCTCACCGTTTCCGGCGCCGGCAGCAACGGAACCATCACGGTCGACACGTTTGCGACCGCCTTAGGGCTGATTTCAGACAACACCGTGGACTCCATACCGGTAACGGCGTTTCAAGATGTGGCCGAGGCACTTGGCGGAGAACGCGACGTCGAGGCAAATGTGCAGACAGCGGGTACGGCCCTGGCCCAGATCGCCGCCAGCGAACTGAATTTCGGTCAGATCGCGAGTGCCACCAGCCAGTTCCGGGTCGTCTACGACGGCGACGATGATTCGACAATGGTGAACACGTCGGGCCTTTCCCAGGATCTGACCGACGGAGGCACGAACACACATTTCCTTTTGACAATCGACGCTCAGGTTGCCGGCGACAGCGCCACCGTCACGGTGCAAAACACGACCATGTCGGCAACCCAAACTTTTTCGCTCACCCCCGGCGAATCGACCTACTGCCTGCCTTTTGAAGATTTCACAGGCGACAGCGCCGTCTTTCAGAGCGCTGGCGCGGTCACGTTGGCTATCAACAGCGTCGTGCCGAACAACGACTTTGGCGTATCGACTTTTGCAACATTGCAACCGGATATAGGGACAGCGAACTTTCTGAATGATGCCGTCGCCGATCTGCGTTTAACAAAAACAGTCGACGACTCCTTGCCTGACCTGGGCCAGAACGTGATCTTTACCCTCACTTTGACCAATGACGGACCGGACACCGCCACGGCGGTCGATGTGCGTGACCAGCTACCCGTCGGTCTTTCCTTTGTCTCCGCCATGGCCAGCCAGGGCGTGTATGACGACACTACCGGCATCTGGACCGTGGGAGACTTGATCAACGGCGAGACCCAGACCTTGCAGATCACGGTCACGGTCAACGCCACCGGCACGATCACCAACATCGCCCAGGTCAGCGCCGCCGACCAGCTGGACCCGGACTCCACGCCCGACAATGACGTGGCCGACGAGGATGACCAGGATGATGCCATGCTGGCCACGCCGGAGGCCGATTTGCAGCTGACCAAGACGGTCGACAACTCGACCCCCAATCTGCTGGACAATGTGACGTTCACGATTTCGCTGACCAACAACGGCCCCCAAATGGCGACCAACGTTGCGGTACGTG
>WVZU01000407.1:0-865 GCA_011772275.1 Planctomycetales bacterium
GGTTGCCGGCATGCGGGGCAAATCATCGGGGACCCCATCGGTTTTGCCCACCGCCGGTCAGCGCAAGCCTGTATTCCCCAGCTGGATTCGATTAAACTCAAGGTGTTCCCCCCCGCGTGACCGCTGGGATTGCCCGCCATGCGACCACAACCTTCGTTGGACCAGGATCAAACCTTGGGGCTGGAAACACGTCGCGAGTTACCCGCCTGGATCACCTCCCTGCTACTGCACGCCACCCTGGTGATCCTCCTGGCGTTGACCATCAAATCCGCACCGCGCGGTGTCGTCGACCGNNGGCATCGTTCTGAAACACGTGACCGATACGGCCGAATACTACGAGGGGGAAGCTCAGCAGATCGAGGCCGCCAGCCAGTCCGCCAGCCAGTCCGCGGCCGAAACGTCCCGCGAAGCCCTGCTGGCCGCACTCCCCACCGCGGCCGACGCACCGCTGGATTTGGGCCAAATCCTCCCGTCGCTCGACCCCGCCCGTGGCCCGCCCCAGGGGACGCTCAGCGGCGGCGGCCCCAAGCTCAGCGGCCCGGCCCCCGGCTCAACGAATATCCAAGGTGGAAAGGCCCGTACCTCCGTCTTCGGCCTGGAAGGCGAAGGCTATAAGTTCGTCTACGTATTCGATGCCTCAGCCAGCATGAGCTCCGACGCCGGCCGGCCCCTGGCTGCCGCCAAAGGGGAACTGATCCGCAGCCTCCACAGCCTGGGAAAAACACACCAGTTTCAGATTATCTTCTACAACGAATCCCAGACCATCTTTCATCCTACGGGGATGGCCGAGCAGCTGTTTTTTGCCACCGAGCCCCACAAGCGGGCAGCCGAAAAGTTTGTCTCCGGCGTCGGCGCCTCGCGCTCT
>WVZU01000407.1:885-21213 GCA_011772275.1 Planctomycetales bacterium
TCGCCCGCCGCAATCGCGGCACGGCGATCCATGTCATCCAGTTCGGCACCACGCCCCCCAGCCGAGACAACTGGCTAAAAAAACTCGCTCGTCAGAACTCGGGCCAGTACCAGTTCTTCAACGTCCACCGCCTCAGCCCCCGCTGAATGGGCTTTATGACCGTCAGCCCGAAAACAACTTCCCGGAAACGTGCCTCCGACTGCCAAAAAGCTGCTGGCCCTCCCGACCCGCGTCAGGCGACATACGCACATGGACTTGCACATGGACTTGTAGGGGCCAGGATCCAGGCAAAATACATCCGCGTCTCTTCCCCAATCCCTTGATGCCTACTCGTACAATCAAATATCTTCGAGCCTTGCTGGTCTGGTACCTGCTGCCGTTCTTGTGGAACACGGCTTGGGGCAACCAGGACGTGGTGGTCGTGGCCACGGGCGAAGACGGGCGTGGTCGGGCACGACGCAGCGGACGGGTGCTCGAATTTCGCGGGGGCCAGCTGGTGCTGGAAACGGCCACGGGACGCAAAACGACCATTCCGGCCGATCGCGTGCTGGATATCGAAACGGCTCAAGCAGAACCCCATCGCCAGGGCGATCGGGCGCTGCGAGAAGGTCGCTATCAGGACGCGGCGGAACATTACCAAGCGGCGCTGGACAACAACCAGGAACAGCGCGATTGGGTCCGCCAGCGGATCGTGGCCTCGCTGGTTCGCTGCCAGCACGCCAGGGGCAAACACGATTCCGCCGGACGCTTGTTTATCAGCCTGCTGCAGGACGATCCCAAGTCTCCCTACTTGGACACGATTCCCCTGGCCTGGACGGCCGGCCAGCAGGCCTCGGCCAACCAGGTGGCCCAATGGCTGACCGATCCATCGCCCGCCATCCAGCTGCTGGGGGCCAGCTACGCGCTGGCGGCGCCCCACCGCGACCAGGCCCTGCAGAAACTGAACAGACTAAGTCTGCACAGCGACGGCCCGATCAGAATCTTGGCCAAAACCCAGCTCTGGCGGACACAAGTTGCCAATCCCGATCGGGCTGAAATCAAACACTGGCCGGCGCTGATCCAGCAGCTGCCCTCCGCCCAACGGGCCGGACCGTACCACATCCTGGGACTCGCGCTCGCCGCGGCAGGCGAACATGAACAGGCCGCCTTGGCCCAGCTGCGCGTCCGCATCCTGTTTCCAGCCCCGCCACAACTGGCCTCTGAAGCGTTGCTGGCCGCCGGCAAATCGCTTTACCATCTAGATCGTCAAGCCGCGGCCAGGCAGGTGCTGGGAGAACTGATCGCCAACTTCCCCCAGACCCGCGCCGCCGCCGAGGCCCAACAGCGACTCGAATCGACCCATCCCAACCCACAAACGCCAAACTAACATGGAAGTCAAGCAAACCGATTACGCCGGCCGCGGCCTGTCAACCGCGTTAGGACCATCAGGCCCACAGACGCGTCGCCCGCCCGCCGTGCCCGCTGGCCATCCCGAGAATGCCAGCCGTGCCCACCGGTCCGCCCGGGGATTGCGGGCCAGCAGAAGAAGGCTCTCTGAGCGGGGGGCACCCTGGCCTGCGCGGCCGGTTGCGGGGAAACCGTACGTCCTGCCCCGCTTCCCCAACGACCTGGGCAAAGCCAGTGCGGGCACCCTGGCAAAGGCCCTCCTGGGCCTGCTGTTGTTTGCCACGCTGCCCGCCGTCGTCACCTCCCAGGACGTAACCGCCCCACCTGCCAGCGCCACGAGAATCGACAGCCAAACCCCACCCGCTCCCGTACCCCAAGGCTTCTTGGAGATCGTCTTTTCCGGCGGCCTGACCGGGTTTCTGATCGTGCTGCTGCTGCTGGGCCTGTCGATCTGCGCCGCGGCGCTGGTCATCGAACACCTGATGTCGATCCGCGGCAGCGTGCTGATGCCCAACGGGTTGGCCGAACAAGTGCAAACCCAGCTGCTGGCCGGCAGTACCGCCCATGCCCAAGCGCTGTGTCGCCAGCAGCCCAGTTTCCTGGCCTTCGTATTACAGGCCGGCATTGCCGAGGTCGACGGGGGCTGGACGGCGGTCGAAAAAGCGATGGAAGACGCGGCCGCCGAACAGTCCGCTCGACTGTTCCGCAAAATCGAATACCTTTCGGTGATCGCCAATATTGCCCCCATGGTCGGTCTGCTGGGCACGGTGATCGGCATGATCTTCGCCTTCCAGGAAGTCGCCGCGACGCAGGGCCAGGCCCGCGCGGCGGACCTGGCCACCGGCATCTACCAGGCCCTGGTCACCACGGTCGGCGGACTGCTGGTCGCCATCCCCGCCCTGGCCGCCTTTGCCATCTTCCGCAACCGGGTCGATCAGTTGGTGGCCGAAGGTTCCTACATGGCCCAACATGTCTTCGCGCCGCTGAAAAGACGACGTCCTCAGAAACGGACAACCGCTGCCAATCCCGCTCCGCCCCCACCACCGGCCTAACCGATACATGCGCATCCCCGTCAGCCGACGCCTGACTCGCCTGGAAATGAACATGACGCCGATGATCGACGTGGTGTTCCTGCTGATTATCTTTTTTCTGGTCTCCAGCCACCTCGCTCAGCAAGAAGTCCAAGCCGAACTCGATCTGCCGACAGCCACAACGGGTGCCGACTCGCCAGCCACAAATTCCCCGCGGGTCACAATCAACGTTGTCCCGGTGCGGGGTGAACCTTCCCTTCGCCTGGGCGACCTGCCGGTCGATCGCAACGAATTGCGTCGCCGGCTGGCCAACGAACTGGCCGCTGCCAGCCAGGACCTGGAAGTCCGCATCCGCGCCGACCGCGGCACCCCCTACGAGACTGTGGAACCGATCCTTGTCACCTGCGCTCAGCTGGGCATCTGGAACGTCCAATTCGCCGTCGTCCGCCCCGATCCCCCCTGACCGATCCAAGACCCGCTTACCGGGTGTTTGGACCGCAGCCAGACCTGCTAGACTGTTGAGATGGCTCGTCCCCCACACAGCGGATTTCCCGGCACCATCGATCACAGCATCTGGCCAGGCAACCCGCGACCGGCTGGATCGCGCGATGCGCGATCCGCAGGATCTGGTCAGGCGATGAAGTTGATCCTGTCCACAAAGCGGCTGTTTTTCCTTTTCCTGGCCTGCCTCAGTTCCGGCTGCGGGGCCAGCGGCGACGGCAACGCCCCGCAGGCCCGGGACACACTTGTCATCGCCACCGTCGTCAAGGCGACCGGGAACCCCTGGTTCAACCGGATGGAAGAAGGCGTGGAAGATGCGGCCAGGCAATTGGGCGTGGACGCCTACCTGATCGGCCCGACCCAATTCGACGAAGCCCAGCAGGTGCGGATGATCGATGACCTGATCGTCAAGGGAGTCGACGCAATTTGCGTAGTCCCCAATGACGCCGAATCGGTCGACCCGGTGCTGCAGCGGGCCCGCCAGAAGGGCATCCTGGTCATCACCCACGAATCGCCCACGCAGAAAAACTGCGACTACAACCTGGAGGCGATCAACAACCAGGCCTTTGCTCGTTACCACGTTGACAAGCTGGTCGAATACATGGGTCGCGAAGGTGAATTCGCCATGATTGTCGGGAGCCTCACGGCGCCCACCCACAACCTCTGGGCCGACGAGGTGGAAGCGTACGCCCAGC
This sequence comes from Planctomycetales bacterium, assembly GCA_011772275.1. Taxonomy (GTDB): domain Bacteria; phylum Planctomycetota; class Planctomycetia; order Pirellulales; family UBA7805; genus CS4-C045. The sequence continues at coordinate 4,499 of WVZU01000407.1, forward strand.
AGAACTATCCTGGGCTGAAACTGGTCACCGACCGGATTCCGGCCAATGACCAGGATGTGGCCTATCAGCGGACCGAGGAGCTAATCAAGGCCTATCCGAACCTGAAGGGGATGATTGTTTTCGGCTCGCTGGGACCCCCCGGCGCTGCCCGGGCGCTGGACGAAAAAGGGCTGGCCGACAAGATCATGCTGGTCGGCACCACCATGCCCAACCATGGGGCCCCTTATTTGAAGTCGGGCACCCTCAAGCATGCCACGCTGTGGGATCCGCAGCCGGTCGGTTTCGCCATGGTCTACCTGGCCAAACATTTGCTGGAGGGCAAGCCGCTGGCTGAATCGCTGGAGATTCCCGGACTGGGCACCGTCAAAGTCCAGGACAAGGCCCTGGAGCTGGACACCATGTTGAAGATGACCAAGGACAACGTCGACCAGTTCGGGTTCTGAGTCCGCGCCTTCCCCTTTCCCTGCATTCTTCGAGTGATGGCGGATTCCGCGTCCCATTTTCTGTCCGTACGGGATGTTTCCAAACAGTATGCCGGCGTCCGAGCGCTCGACTCGGTGGCCTTCCAGCTGCAGCGCGGCGAGATCCATTGCCTGGCGGGTGAGAACGGGTCGGGAAAGTCGACCCTGATTAAGATCCTTTCCGGTGTCACGGACCCCGAACCGGGTGCTCGTCTGGAAATCGACGGCCGGCACCATAGCCGGCTCACTCGTCGCCAATGCATCGACGCTGGCATTGAGGTCATTTACCAGGATCTGGCACTATTTCCCAATCTCAGCGTGGCAGAGAACATTGCCTTCTGCACGATGCTGGAGGCCCGCAGCCGCTTCATGAACTGGCCCCGGGCCCGCGCGATTGCCAACGACGCGCTGACGGCTCTGCGGATCAAGTTGCCGCTGGACAAGGCCGTGGGGGAATTGTCGGCCGCCGACCAGCAGTTGGTGGCGATCGCCCGTGCCTGCACCGCCCAGCTGCGGTTGTTGATCATGGACGAGCCGACCACGGCCCTGACCCGCAATGAGATCAACGCCCTGTTCGCGGTCGTCCACAAATTGCAACGACGGGGCGTCACGATTCTGTTTGTCAGCCACAAAATGGACGAAGTCTTCGAGATCGCCCAACGCGTCACGGTCCTCCGCGACGGGCGGCGGGTGGGCTGCTTCCCAACCCGTGACCTGACCCCCGACTCGCTGACCGAACAGATGACCGGCCGCGCCGTCCGCCGCCAGCCCCCCCGCAGCTCGCCCCAGCCAGCCGACCCCGTCCTGCAGGTTTCCGGCCTGGGCCGCGACGGCCTGTTCGACAAGATCTCGTTGGAAATTCACGCTGGCGAGATCGTCGGCCTGACCGGTCTGCGGGGAGCGGGCAGAACGGAACTGGCCTTGCATCTGTTCGGATTGCAGCGAGCCGACCGGGGCGAAATCCGCATGAACGGCAAACCGCTTTCACTCGGTTCGGCAAGAGCGGCAATCGAGTCCGGCATGGCACTGGTGCCGGAAAACCGAGCCACGCAGGGATTGGTGCTGGAACACACCATCCAGGAAAATTTGAACTTAACGCGCGTGACCCGGTTGCGCACTCGCTGCGGCCTGCTGGACCTGCCAGCCTTGCAGCACGATGCAGGCCAGGCTGCCGAAGCCCTGGGGATACGATTCGGCCAGCTGACCGATGCGGCGGCGGCGTTGTCCGGTGGCAATCAACAAAAACTGGTCCTGGCCAAATGGATTGCCACTCGCCCCCGCCTGTTGATCCTGGACAGTCCCACCAACGGCATTGATGTGGGTGCCCGTTTTTCCATCCATGCCTTGATCCGCCAGTGGGCCGCCACCGGCATGGCCGTGCTGTTGATCAGCGACGAGTTCGAGGAAATCATCGACAACACTCAGCGGATCCTGGTGATGAAAGCGGGTCGCATCACCGACCGGCTGGACAGCGAAACGACATCGGTGGAACAGCTGGAATCCCTGATCGTCGCCAGCGGGCCCGGCGATCGGCACAGCGAGGGTGGAACAGGCACATGAAGACGCTGCTGCACCGCCAGGAGTTCTGGCTGACAATGATCGTGTTCTTTGTGGGCGCCGCCATCGGGTTGGTCAATCCTGACTTCCTTTCCCTGGAAAATGCCTTGGATGTGCTGACGGCATCCAGTTTCCTGGGCATCCTGGCGATCGGCGTGTTCCTGATTCTGCTGGCCGGGGAAATTGACATCTCGTTCACCGCCACCGCGACCATCGCTCAATATGTCACCGCCGTCTGGATCAACGCCTGGGGTGGCAACTTGATCCTGATGGTGGGGATGGCTTTGGCTGTCGGTCTTTTGCTGGGCTGCTGCAATGCGGCCTTGGTACATTACCTGAAAATTCCCGGCATCATTGCGACGATCGCCACCTGGAACATTTATTTTGGCCTCTTGATGTTTTTTACGGGGGGCAAACAGATCCTGCGGATGCCGGATTGGTTCCAAGAGGTGGCGCAGACCCGCGTCATCCGCTTCGCGTCCGAAACGGGCAGCTACGGTCTTTCCCTCGTCGCGGTGATCTTCATCCTGGTCGCCCTCCTGGCGGGCCTGGCCAGTCGCTATACCATGCTGGGACGCAGCCTCTACGCCCTGGGCGGCAGCCCGCTGGCCGCCGAACGGGTCGGCCTGCCCATCGCCCGCTTGCGCTTCCTCCTTTACGGGACGATGGGGGCCCTGGCAGGACTGGCCGGCGTGGTGCTCAGCTTGCGGACGCAGATGGTCAACCCCAACGCCATCGTCGGCAAGGAACTGGACGTCTACGCGGCCGTCGTCCTGGGCGGGGCCAGCCTCAAGGGTGGCCGCGGTTCGGTGCTCGGCACCGTCCTGGGCGTGGCCCTGATCGCCATGCTGTCCAACGGCATGACCCTCATGCGGATCCCCGCCGTCTGGTATCAGGTCGTCATCGGACTGGTCATCCTCGCCAGCGTCACGCTAAATGCCTTGCGGATCCGCACCTCGCGCAGCCAGGCCATTGCGGGAGAAATATCATGATCCCCGCTCTGCAAAACTACTGGCAACAGTACAAGCCACGCCACAACGAAATTACCATCCTGGGGTTGGTGCTGACGTTTGTGTTTGTTTTGATGTGGAGCATGAGTTCGGCGCGTTTCGCCAGTGTCGACAACCTGCAAGGCATGGCGCTGCAAATCGCCGATCTGGGCCTGCTGTCGATCGCCATGATGCTCTCGATGCTCAGCGGTGGCATCAACCTATCCATCATCGCCACGGCCAACGTGGCGGGCATCGTCACGGCGCTCAGCTTGCGACAGCTGGCGATCGGCGAGGCAGCGACCGCGGGGATCGTACCCAGCCTGATCGCCATGGGGGCCGGCCTGCTGGCGGCCGCAACCATCGGCCTGGGCAACGGCCTTTTGATCGGCTACGCCCACGTCTCCCCCATCCTGGCGACGATCGGCATGATGACGCTGCTCAAAGGACTCGCCTTCGTGCTGACCGACGGCAAGGCAATCAGCGGANNACGTGCTGGGCATCCCGGTCGCCTTCTGGCTGTTCCTGCTCTGCGCCGCCGGCGTGGGCTTGCTGCTGCGGCGGACCCCTTACGGCTTCTGCCTCTACCGCCTGGGCGGCAATCCCGTGGCCACCTCGTTCTCGGGCATCCCCAACGGCCGACTCATCCTGCAGACCTACCTGCTGTCGGGCCTGCTGTCCGGCCTGGCCGGGCTGGTGATGATTTCCCGTTTCAACTCGGCCAAAGCAGATTTCGGCGAATCGTACCTGTTGATCACCATCCTGGCGGTGGTCCTGGGAGGCGCCAATCCCAACGGCGGTTCCGGGCGCATCCTGGGCCTGGTGCTGGCCTTGTTTATTTTCCAAGTGCTCAGCAGCGGCCTCAACTTTCTGCGGGTCAGCCCCTTTCTGGGCATCGTGCTCTGGGGCCTGATCATGATCCTGGTGATGGCAATCAATTTTTTGTTGCCCCGCATGAAGCCTCGCCGCCTGCAACCGGCCGACGCAGGGCCTGGCTCAAATCGTACAACGCCACCCGCCGCCGAAGCCTCGTAAAGCACGGGGCATCAATCTGATCGATCCCCTTCTTTCCTCCATGACGGCCCGCAGGGCTGCTTCCGTTTTTGCCTACGTCCTCATTCCCGCATCCCCATGGAACTTGCAAAGGCGATTCTCTCACTGAGCTTGCTGCAACAACCAAGTGGGCAGTCCCATATCACAAAATGACCTCACCCGTGGCCGCAAGCTTACCGCCCCCCCCTTCGCAGCCGGCAGCCCGCCCGGCCGACCTTGCGGATTAGGCAAGCCTTAACTTTGAAATTTGGGCGATTGGTCGGAATAACCGTGAATGTCGATAAATTCAGAAATATCCCTACTGCCCGAATTTGACTCGGACAGGCCACTTGTGTCCCGATCTCTTCCCAGCATCCATCAACGCCATGGTGCCTTGTTGCCCGCAGTGCTGGCGTTGGTCACGTGTGGCCCGCTGGTGGGCACAGCTTGCGGGCAGCCTGGCCACTGCTGGCTGCGGTGCGATGCCGCCGTTCAGCCAACGGCGTTCCACGATCCCTCGCGCGAAACGAACCAAAGTGCGCCGAGTGTTGCGGAGATGCACAGCGCCTCGGTACTGGATCGTCTGGCACAACTCGAAGACGAACTGCTGTCGCTTCGGCAGCAACTGCCAGACCAGCTGCAAGCCGGTTCCTTGAACACGGACATGTCGTGCGGTATTGATCCGCATTGTCACTGGTGGCAACCACAAAAACTTCGTGGCGGTGTGGAGGTCTTGTGGGTAAAACCGAGGCTTGAAGACGGAGCAGAAGAGGACAGTGCCACGAATGTTCTGGACTTTCATCTGGACGCGACTCCACGAATCTGGTTGGAATTGCTCAATGCGAACGACAAGGGAGTACGCGCCCGCTATTGGCACTTTACCGAGGCCTCTCGCAGCAGCAGCGTCTCCCATATTCCGCTCGCCGGCAATGAAAACCAGATGTTGCTTGATGCTTACACAATCGATTTGGAAGCTGCCAAGCACGTGGACTGGGACGACTGGCAGTTTACCTTGGGTACGGGGATCCGTTACGCGTGGCTTGAGCAACAAGTGCGGGCCACCGACACCGGCGACTTTGTGCTCAAACGATTCAATGCGATTGGTCCCATGGTCTCGCTAGAGACTTGCCATCCGATCGGTCAAACGATCTTTACCTGGGTGGCGAACATGCGTGCCTCGATCCTGGTCGGCGAATCGGATTGGAGGACGTCATCCGTTTCGCAAACCACCGATGACATTGGCGCGATTTTCGAGATGCAAATCGGCCTGGAATCCCATTTTTGCCGGAACGCATTTGGGGAACTATTTGTCCGTGTCTTATGGGAACAGCAGCACTGGTTCGGTGCGGGTACACATTTTTCAGGAGCGAACACGGTCGGCAACGGGATTTTTGGCATTCAGCCTGACGACTACGACATGGCTTTCATGGGATTTGGTATCGCCGTCGGCCTCCTGCGATGAGCGGCACCCCAGCTGGCTTCAAGCGGCCATCGACAAGAATCCGGCCCGCTTCGCCGAGGTCCGAGGTGGTGGGTCAGATGCGGCGTTTGGTGTTCAGACCCAACGCGGACCCCTTCGAGGGGGCCAGGGAGGGGTATCCCCTGCCATACCCTCCCCAGAAGCACTTCGGCTGCTGAGTGCCATCTTGGCACCAACGGATGGCGTTTCCCCCCGGGGGGCGGGTTTCAGCAGCCGGGGTGCTGGGCGGGTGGCGGTTGGGTCAGCGCCACGCCGCCTGAATACCAGCCGGCGACCGAGCGGTTTTTCAGCAGGTGCAGCCGCTGGAACAGCAGAACTTGTCCTACAAGACGGGAAACGGGGACAGGTCCAGTTATTGACGTCACATACCAAACGCCCAAACGGGACCTGTCCCCCTTTTCGGTCCTTTTCGGTCCCGCCCGAGCCCTCCCGCCGTGCGGAGAAACGGGGACAGGTCCAGTTATTGACGTCGCGCACCAAACTGGACCTGTCCCGCTTTTCGGGCTCGATGCCGTTTTTACGGCGTTTTTGGCTATTTTGGGAAAATTCTCAGAATTTGCTTGACATGGCCGCCGGGGCAGTTAAAAATCAAAAAGATAAACCGAGACGCACCTAGTTTCGCACCTAGTTTGTAGGTCGAGAACCAGTCACTTAAACAGCTATCAGAACCCTCACCGCTTCGGCACCTGGGCCGGGCGAGGTTTCTGGTAGCTGTTTTTGTTTGGTCTGACCACTTTAAAAGCTCCTGATTCATAGACCGCCTGATTCGTTTGTTTAACGAGTGAGGCGTTTTATTTTGTCCGCGTGTCACTTTAGGCAAGCCGGCCATTCAAGACGCCTATCAGGTAATCAATTTGTTTGCTAACTCTCAAACCATCTTCAAGAGGATTTATAAACAAATGGACTCGACGTCACATACAACGGCACGACCGACTTACGAGCACATTTTTTCTAAGGGAATTTTGGTGATGCCCGTTTTCGTCACGGGGCTTTTACTAAACTCAACCGTGGCTGCCCAAACACTTAATTTTTTTCCTGGTCCAACGGATTATCGGATAGCTTCTATCGATAACCTGACGATCGATGGTACCGCATACGACATAACATTCGCTCACGGAGTTTCCTACAATTCTTTGAGCGATCCTTTGACGTTCACATCCTTTCCCTCAGCCGCCGGGGCTCTATCGGACGTGGCCTCATTCATACTCGCCGAAAACGTGGACGCTACCGATAATACCATCGGGACCGTCACAATGTTCATTCCATACGATGCAAGCGTGTCCGTTGCCTACGCACCGAAAATAGATTTCAACCCTATACAGTACAATGTGTTCCCAGTCCCGTTTGAGAACCTCGACCCCACGATACCACAAGATCAAGATGCCAAAGTGGCGTGGTTGACTTTTGCATTTCATGCTGCACCACCCGTCCCTGAACCGACTACAGCAGCCTTGTTTATACTTGGCTTAATCTCCCTGGGGTGCGTCCGCTGGCGTCGGAGACGACGGTAGTGATTGCACGGCGATCGCGTCATGAAGATCCTGCAGTCCGGCTGTGGCCCACCGTCGCCACCGCCGGACGTACTGACGGGGAAACGGGGACAGGTCCCGTTATTGACGTCACGCACCAAACTGGACTTGTCCCGCTTTTCGGTCCCTTGCTCTCGTCGGATCGTTTTCTGTCTTTTTCGTCGTGCCTGGGATAGGTTCTCCGAGCCACGCTTTTTTGTCGCTAAGTAAGTAGCAGGCGCGGCTCACGTACGCAACGCCTTGCACGTAGTTTAAGCTTCGCGTGGCAGAATACGGGGGTCTTGAGGCAACCTGAAAAAGACTCCCGTTCCCGATTCCTTTTGCGTTCCCTGGCGCTCGGGGGCGAGCTATTCTGGCGCAATTAGTCCTGTGCCGTTGTAATGCCCAACCCATTCATCCTATGGTACGACGCTTGTAAGATCGTCGAAGATTTCGAAGTCCGTTGGGTTCAACGTCAACACGTGGGTGACACCGGATTCGTGATAAGTCGCGGCCAGCAGCGTGTCGAGCAAGCGGTTGCGTCCCAGCCCGTGCACGCGATGCCAATTAAGGAATAGCTGCGCTGCTGCGGCATTGGGAAACGCGTGATCGACCTCGGCAGCCGACCACCACTGTAGCGCCAGATTTCGCGCGTCGTCGATCGACAATGGTTGCGTAAATCGTCTCGGATCGGTCACAACATGAATGAATTCGGCCAGCACTTGTGGTGCCAGCGATAACCGGTCCCCATGGGCAATCAAGGCGGCGAGTTTCGATCGGGCGGCGTGATGCTCAGGATGTTCCGGCACCTCAATGGCAACCAAAAAGCCGGTGTCGAGTCCATAGTTCACACCCGCCCCTCCAACATCTCGTCGAGCAAATCGTCGTCACGGGTGAGAGGCTTGAGGATTTGTCCGACGCTCACGGGTGGGATGTCCAGAACACTGTGGGTTGCCGTTGATGACGCTTCGGTCTGCTGGATGCGCGATGCCAGCCAGTTGAAGAGCTTTTTCTGTTCGGCAACCGGAAGAGCGGCGGCAGCGGCTTCTATTTCGGCGAGAGTCGTCATCGCATCACCCGAGCTTGTTTTGATCAAACGCGACTTTCTTAATCATCTACTTCCTATTGTAGTCATTAATCGCCCGGCGAGAGAAGCCAACCATGGAGGGGAAACGGGGGAAACGGGGACGGGTCCAGTTATTGACGTCACGCACCAAACGGGACCTGTCGCCCTTTTCGGCGGGGGCATCCTGGAGCAACACCGGAACGGTACTTTGTTGAACACGGTGGAAGTGGTGCTGCGTTGGGCGGCGACGTTCACTTGGCGTGGGCATGCTCCGATTGTTCGTCAGATCGAAAAGGTCTACGAGCGTGGTGTGAAGCTCACAAAATCCGCTTTCCGGCCCATCGCCGTGCGATTGCACAGAGCAGATGACATCAGCAAATGGAGCCTCTCCATCCTACCGGTATGAAGCGGTACATTCTTCTCCTGCGGATGCCTTCGACTTCGGCAAGATTTAGGTATCAGTCGGGCTGAAAGGATTTGAACCTTCGACCTCTGCGTCCCGAACGCAGCGCTCTAGCCAAGCTGAGCTACAGCCCGAAAAGTTTACAGCGAAAAACATTGTACCGGCGGGCAGGGGACGGTCAATGTCCAGCGTTCTGGCGGCGCGGTGTTGGGGGGGGGTGCATCCAGCGAACGGCCGGGTTATGAGAAGCCGGCTACANNAGATACCCTCTTCCGTATCGGTTGCAGACGTTTTGCCGGGGCCAGGCTGGTCCTCTGCGGCAGGTTCGTCATCCGCATCGCCGTTGATTTCCGCCATCGGCGGCAAGCCGAACCGCTCTTCCTGCGGGTCCAGGTAGACGTCGTCCAGTTCGGCTGCGTCCACTTGACGCCTTAACAACAAATAAATGGCAGCCGAGGCGCACCACAGGTAGCTGATGGCAAAACCGGCTGCCAGGGTCATGACGGCCGTGTTGCAGAAGATGATCAACAGCGACGCGAACGCTCCCCAGGCCGAGTCGAGGCCAGTTTCTGCAACCTGGGAAATGCGGGGGGCCGAACCACCCCAGCTGGCCGCCCACAAGGTAAGGTGGATCACCAGGAGGGCGAATTGGTGGACAAGGAAGGCCCCGATCACGCCGACAACTGAGGCGATGGCCGCATACCCCAGGTAGAAGAGGGGTCGCTGGAAGACGTAGGCATAGGAGCGGCTGAGCGCATCAAAGGCGTCGGTTCCCTCCGCACTAATCGTCGACCACATCAGCGGCCAGCCGAAGGCCAGGCCGACCAGCAGGATGGTCATCAAAAAACCAGCCACCAGGGCCAAGGGCCAGCAGATGGCGGTCACCAGGGCGCTGCCGTCGCCGCGAGCAAAGAGGCCCAGAACCGCGATGGGGACCGCCAGCAGAGCGATCCCCAGCAGAGGGAATAGGGGTGCCGCGAAATAGGACGCCCATTTCGACTGGACGAATTCTCGCACGGGACGCCAGGCTGCCACCTCGTCACGGGTCAACCGCAACACGGCCGACCGCGTAATGGCGGCGCCGAAAAAGGCCCACACGGCCAGGGCCCACAGCCCACACAAGATGACGTGCGCCAACCCCACATACGAGAGGTCGCGATCGAACAGGAACTGGAAGGGCAGCGTCAATTGGGCCAGCGGGTTCAAAACAGGGGCCAGCCAGGTATCGGCCCACAACTGGCCCACCCCCTGGCTGCCCAACTGCTGATACTCGGCTTCCCAGGGCCACGGCGGCCAGCCCGTGGCCCCCCCGAGGGGCGCTTCCGCCGCAGTGGCCGCCGCAGAACCCAACCGGGCCAGCACCGGATCGGCAAAGTGGCCGTCTGCCGAAGGCCGCCCGAACAGGTTCCAGCAGACGCGCCAGCCGGCGATCGTGCCGATCAGGCCCAGGGTGGCCAGCGCCAGGTTGCGGAGGCCGACCGCCGGGCGGAGGGCGTAGAAGATCACCAAGTAAGGACGATACTGTTGCCGCTCGGCTGGTTGAGCGTTTTCGAACTCGGGCGATTCTGCCATCGTGTCTCACCTCTATGCTTGACGAACACGCCCGCCGCAACCGGCAAACGCCACCCAGAAGGCCGCCATGCGCCAGCCAGCTGGCGAATGCCACGGCCATGCCGGATCATTATGACCAGCCAAAAAGGAAGAGGCAAGAAGAAAAAGGGGGCAAGGTTCGGGAGGCGGGGTTCGGAACCGAGTGCCAGCCAGGCGAATCCCTGCGCGCATTTAGCGGATCCCACACCCGGCTACTCTTCCACCTGCGTTTCGTGCGACGGCTCTTCTGCTCGTTCGATCGGCAACCCGTATTCTTCCTTCATCCAACGGCCTAAATCGATCTGTCGGCAGCGGTCCGAACAGAACGGGGCGGCGGTGGACAGTTCCGTCTCGAAGGGCTGGCTGCAAATGGGGCAGGTGATCCAGGGCATGGTGGGGTGGGGAGGGATGAGCCGTGTTTGGTAGGGATGGCCGGTGATCGGTCATCGGCAATCAGGAAGTACAGCGGGTGGTGGTCGGTTCAGACCGACTGCCGACACAGGATTTCCCAATTCACGGATTCCCCGATTTCGTATCAGATTTTTTGGATGTCGATTTCTTGCTGTCGGACTTTTTGTCCTCAGTGGCTTTCTTGGCCTTTTCAGCGCCTCGCTTATAGGATTCGCTGCGGTAGTCGGTCTGGTAGAAACCGGACCCTTTGAAAACGACGGCGGCGCCGGTGCCGAACAAGCGGCGCAATTTCAGCTTGTTGCACTCCGGACATTTTCGCTTCGGACCGTCCGTGATCGACTGGAACAGTTCGAATTGGTGACCGCAGGCTTCGCAAAGGTATTCGTAGGTGGGCATGGCAGGAAGTGTTGCTGGGTGCGTGCTGAGGTTTTCCGTTTACCGATTCCTGATCGCTGGCTCCCGATTCACCGCTCGCCCGCTGCGGGGTCCCCGGAGGAGACGACGACCTGCGACGGTCGAATGACGCGGTCGTGCAGCTGGTAGCCGACCTGGGTAACTTCGATAACCTGGCCTGCGTCGACCTGGTCGCTGGGCAACTGGGAAACGGCTTCATGGACATTTGGGTCGAAGGTTTCTCCCGTTTCGACCGGAATGGGTTGGCAGCCGTGCTGAGCGAGCACGTTTTGGATTTGTTGAGCGACCATTTGGAAGCCTTCCAGGAGGCTGGTTGCATCGGGCGACTGTTGAGCGGCCTCGATGGCTCGCCGGATGTTGTCCGTCACTGGCAGCAACTCGCGCAGGAGGGGCATGGCGGCGTAGAGCCTTTCACTTTCCAGTTCCCGTTGGGTGCGTTTACGAAAATTATCCAGTTCGGCGCGGGCCCGCAGGGCCCGGTCGTTGGCCTCTTCCAGCTCCTTGCGCAGCTGACCGTATTGTTCGGCAGCCTGGCCTTCGACCGGTGGGGGGGATTCCGCCTGGCGGTCATCCCGTGGCTGAGCGGCTGCCTCTGCCTGGGCTTTTTCGGTTTTCGACAGATCCTGATTCATGGTTTGCCCTGGTCCTCATGTTGGTCATCGCCGTCGGCAACAAAATAACCTCGTAGTTTCTCCAGGAAATTTTTTCGATGCGGCGTAACGTTGGAGTGTTCGAGTTGGGCCAGCTGGCGGATCAGATCTTCTTGGGCGCTATCCAGCTTTTTGGGAACTTCGACATCGACCTGGATGTGCAAATCTCCCACGTGGCTGCCTCGTGGGTCGGGCATGCCGCGTCGGCGCATGGTAAAGACCTGGCCCGGCTGTGTGCCGGGGGGGATTTTCAACTGATCCGGGCCATCCAGGGTGGGTACTTCGATCGTCGCGCCCAGGGCGGCTTGCGAGTAGGTGACCGGGACCCGACAGATCAGCTGGCTACCGTCGCGGCGGAAGAGCGGGTCTTGGCGGACATGGATAAAGCAATAGCAGTCACCCGCCGGTCCCCCATTCGGACTCGGCTCGCCTTCCCCGGCGATGCGAATTCGCATCTGGTCGTCGACACCCGCCGGGATCACCACATCCCGCTCAACCGGCTCGGCCACATACCCTTCACCGTGGCAGGAGGGGCATTTTTCTTTGATCACTTTTCCGCCACCCCGGCAGGCGGGGCAGGTGGTTTGCACGCGGAGGATTCCACTGGACTGAATAACCTGTCCGCGTCCGCCGCAGTAACCACACGGCTCGACCGCCACCCCATTCTTGGCTCCCGTCGCCTGGCAATCGTCGCACTTGCGATGCCGTTGGAACTTGACCCGTTTTTTCACTCCGCGAGCGGCTTCCAGCAGTTCGATGGTCACTTCGCATTGAATATCGGCGCCCCGTCGTACGCGGCGGCCACCCCGGCGGCCGCCGAACAGGTCATCGAAGATGCCGCCGCCAAAGATGTCTCCGAAGGCCTCGAAGATGTCTCCGATGTCGGAAAAGTGCGGCGCGCCCCCGGCCATGTTCTCGACACCCGCATGTCCAAAGCGGTCGTAGCGGCTGCGTTTGTTCTGGTCGTGCAATACCTCGAACGCTTCGGCCGCCTCCTTGAACCGTTTGACAGACTCTTCATCGCCGGGATTCTTGTCCGGGTGGTACTTGATGGCCAGTTTGCGATACGCGTCGGCAATTTCACGATCGCCCGCGGCACGGTCGACGCCCAGGACTTCGTAATAATCCCTCTTGGAGGTCATGGACATGGCGGGTAGGGGTTACGGGGACCGGGTTGCGGGATACGGGTTTCGGGAGGTGAGAGGCGGTGGGATTTCTGGGAGGCGGTCGCCCGTCTTCGGATCGCCCGGACCCGAAGCGCGCCTGGCCGTTGTTTACTCATTATAGGTCACACGTTCCCTGCAACCCTACTGCAATTTGTCGGCGGCGGCCGTAGCACGAAACGGGCCACCGCTGCCTGAGCAGGAGTGGCCCGCAATTTTGTGTTTGTGGGACAGGCGATCAGGCGATGCTGCCTTCCACGCGCCGTTTGTCCTTATCCTCCTCGTCCAAATTGGTGACCAGTGCCTCGGTGGTCAGCATCAGGCCGGCGATACTGGCGGCGTTGGCCAGGGCGGTGCGGACCACTTTGACCGGATCGATAATGCCGGCCTTGAACATATCCGTGTACTCGCCCGTGTTGGCGTTATAACCCACATTGGCCGGTTTGCGGATCACTTCGTCAGCGATCACCGAGCCGTCGACGCCGCTGTTGTCGGCGATCTGGCGAATGGGGGCCTCCAAGGCCCGCAGGACAATGTCCACGCCGATTTTCTGATCCCCTTTGGCCTTGGTGCGAATTTCTTCGACGGCCTCGCGGCAGCGCAGGAGGGCCACACCGCCACCCGGCAGGATCCCTTCTTCCACCGCCGCGCGGGTGGCGTGCAGTGCATCTTCCACGCGGGCTTTTTTCTGTTTCATGTCCGCCTCGGTGCCGGCGCCGACCGAGACCACGGCGACACCTCCGGTCAGTTTGGCCATCCGTTCCTGCAGCTTTTCGCGATCGTAGTCGCTATCGGTCGCTTCGATCTGCCGCCGCAGCTGCTCGATACGCTTTTGCACATCATCCTGCGAACCGGCGCCTTGCACGATCGTCGTATCGTTTTTGTCGACCGTAATCTGCTTAGCGCGTCCCAGCTGGTCCAGCGTCAGGCTTTCCAGCTTGATGCCCAAATCCTCGCTGATCAGCGTGCCCCCGGTGAGGACGGCGATATCGCTGAGCATCGCTTTGCGGCGATCGCCAAAGCCGGGCGCCTTGACGGCACACACGTTCAGGACACCGCGCAACTTGTTGACGACCAGGGCCGCGAGGGCTTCGCCCTCGACATCTTCGGAAATGATCAACAGCGGCTTGCCGCTCTGACTGGTCTTTTCCAGCAGCGGCACCAGGTCGCGAAGGTTGCTGATCTTTTTCTCGTAAATCAGCAGGTACGCGTCCTCCAGGAGGCAATCGCGTTCCGAGGGCCGATTGATGAAGTAGGGGGAAATGAAACCCTTGTCGAACTGCATGCCGTCTACGAACTCGACGGTGGTTTCGGTCGTCTTGCCTTCTTCGACCGTGATCACACCGTCCTTGCCGACTTTTTCCAGAGCGTCGGCCAGCAGTTCGCCGATGGTCGGATCGTTGTTGGCACTGATCGCCCCCACGTTGCTCACATCGGACTTGCTGTCGACCGGCCGGGCCATCTCCAGCAGTTTGTCGACGGCTGCCTGAACCGCCTTTTCGATTCCGCGACGGACCGCCATCGGGTTGCTGCCAGCCACCACGTTGCGGCGCCCTTCGTGAAAGATGGCCCGGGCCAGCACGGTGGCGGTGGTGGTGCCATCCCCGGCGACATCGGACGTCTTGCTGGCGACCTCGTTGACCAGCTTGGCCCCCATGTTCTCGAAAGGGTCTTCCAATTCGACCTCTTTGCTGACGGTCACACCGTCCTTGGTCACGCTGGGCCCGCCAAACGATTTGTCAATAATGACATTTTTGCCGGTGGGACCCATGGTCACGGCGACCGCATCAGCCAGTTTGTCCACACCCGCCAACATTTTGGCGCGAGCATGATCTTCGAACATCAATTGTTTTGCCACGGATGAAGTTCCTTATGTTAAGGTCGTTATTCGAATGGGGCCCCCAAAGGGTCGCTGCCTGCCGCCCGCTTGCCGCACCTCCCGCGGCAATGGCGGGGAAACAGGTTAGTCGACGACCTTGGCCAGGATTTCGCTCTCGCGAAGGATCTTGACGTCCTTCCCGTTCAGTTCCTGCTCCACGCCGCCGTACTTGCCAAAGTAAACTCGGTCGCCGACCGATACGGCCACCTCGCCCCGATGGCCGCTGTCCAACAGCTTGCCCGGCCCCACCGCAACCACGGTCCCCAGCTGGGGCTTTTCTTTGGCAGTATCCGGCAGCACGATCCCGCCGGCGGTTATCTCTTCAGCGTCGCTCAACTCGACAACCACGCGGTCGTCCAACGGGCGAAATTTTTCTTGTTTGGCCATGGTGGATTTCCTTTTCTGTATTTGCACATGTTGCGCGGGAATTTGTGTCGCTCCAGCCTGCCTGCCGGCAGAAGGGCACCGGATTACATCATGCCAGGCATGCCTCCCATGCCGCCCATGCCGCCCATGCCACCCATGCCGCCCATGCCACCCATGCCACCCATGCCGTGGTCGTGGTGGTCACCTGCGGCCGGTTCTTCCTTTACCGGAATTTCGGTGATCAGCGATTCGGTGGTCAGCAGGAGGGCGGCCACGCTGGCGGCGTTCTGCAGGGCGGTGCGGACGACCTTGGCCGGATCGATAATGCCGGCCTCGACCAGGTCGACGTACTTGTCCTTGTCCGCGTTGTAGCCCTCCGTCTTGCTCTTCAGCTGCCGGACGCGGTTGACGACCACGGCCCCGTCGTGACCGGCGTTTTCGGCGATCATTCGCAGGGGGTAGTCCAGCACTTTGCGGATGATGTTGACACCCAGCTGTTGATCACCTTCCAACTGCAGTTTGTCCAGGGCTTTTTCGCTGCGGATCAGCGTGACACCGCCTCCCGGTACGATCCCTTCTTCCAGGGCGGCCTGGGTGGCGCTTTTGGCGTCTTCCAGGAGTGCTTTTCGCTCCTTCATTTCGGTCTCGGTGGCAGCGCCCACATTAATCTGCGCGACGCCGCCGGCCAGCTTCGCCAACCGCTCCTGCAGTTTTTCCCGGTCGTAGTCGCTGTCCGTGGCTTCGATTTCCTTACGGATCTGATCGACACGGCCTTCAATATCCTCTTTCTTCCCCGCCCCCTTCACGATGGTGGTATTGTCGGCGGTGATACTGACCTTTTTCACGCGGCCCAGGTCAGACAACTTGACCGATTCCAGCGAGATGCCCAGATCTTTGAAGATGGCGGTGCCACCGGTCAGCACGGCCAGGTCCCCCAACATCGCCTTGCGGCGATCGCCATAGCCGGGCGCTTTGACCGCACAGATGCTGAGGATGCCACGCATTTTGTTGACCACCAGGGTGGCCAGCGCTTCGCCATCGACATCTTCGGCGATGATCAACAGCGGCTTGTTTTCTTTGCTGACAGCTTCCAGCAAGGGGACCAGCTTCTTGGCACTGGATATTTTTTCCTCGTAGATCAGCACGTAGCAGTTTTCCAGTTCGACCTCCTGGTTGTCCGGATCGGTAACGAAATGCGGCGAAAGGAAGCCCCGGTCGAACTGCATGCCTTCGACCACTTCCACGTAGGTTTCCGCCGAACGTCCCTCTTCGACCGTAATCACGCCGTCCTTGCCGACCTTCAGAAAGGCGTCGGCCAGCACGCTGCCGATCTCCGGGTCGTTATTTCCGGCGATCGTCGCAATCTGGGTGATTTCTTTTTTGTTCTTGTCGTCGATCTTGGTGGCCGCCTTGGTGATGGCCTGGCTGACCGCTTCACTGGCCTTGCCGATGCCGCGGGAAAGGGCCATCGGGTCGGCACCCGCCGCGATCATCTTGAGCCCCTCCTTGTAAATCGCTTCGGCCAACACGGTGGCCGTGGTGGTGCCGTCCCCGGCAACGTCGTTGGTCTTGGTGGCGGCCTCTTTGACCAGCTGCACGCCCAGGTTTTCGTTGGGGTCTTCCAGATCGATGTCCTCGGCCACGGTCACGCCGTCCTTGGTCACCTTGGGTGAGCCCCAACCCTTGTCCAGCACGGCGTTGCGGCCGCGGGGGCCCAGCGTGCTGGCCACGGCCTTGGCTAATTTA
>WVZU01000407.1:21226-29527 GCA_011772275.1 Planctomycetales bacterium
CTGAGAGATACGATTTTCTGATCGGTTTGCAGGGATTTGATTTGCTGCTTCGTAAGGGAAGGCGCCGCGCAACGGCACAAGCCGGCCGTTTTGGCAGGCCACGAACCTCCACGTACCCCTCCCGATGCAATCAAGATGCCAACCAACTTGAGTGCCCCCTAAATGTCGCTAAAATTACGGGTTGGGAAAATTTCTGACCTTTCGACCCCTCCGTCGAATGCCAGAGGAGGGGGGGCCGGAGTGCCAATTTGGCAGCCCATCTTCCGGCTCGCTCCCACTCAGGAGACCGACCATGCGACCACCTGCCCCGAGGTTTGTGCCGGCCGTTTTCCGGGGAGGGCCAGCGGGTACCGACGGTCGCCGCCGGGCGGGCATCCTGGCCCGCTGCCTGGCCGGCGGCCTGGTGGCCTGGGGCGTGGGGGCCGGTATGGTGCGGGCGGCTGAGCAACCGGGGGGGCCCGTGGCCCAGCCCGGCCCCCCGCGGCTGCCCGCGGGCATCCAGATGCCGGGCAAGAGCTTTTCAGGCCCCTTGCCCCCGTTGACCGCAAGTCAAGCTGCGTTGCGGGACGCCTTGCAGCGGGACGTGGTCAGGCTGGCGGGCGGTATTGGCGAGCGCCACACCCGCCGGGCCGGCAACTACGCGTTGGCAGCCGAATGGATTCAACGTGCCCTGGCCACGGCCGGCTACCAGGTCCATCGGCAGACCTTTGCGGTGGGCCGACAGGAGTGCGTGAATCTGGAGGTTGCCCGGCAGGGCACCACCGCGGCTGCAGAAATTGTGGTCCTGGGCGCTCACTACGATACCGCGTCCGGCACGCCGGGCGCCAATGACAATGCCACCGGCGTGGCGGCCCTGCTGGCCCTGGCGCGGCGGTTTGCAGCTGCCCAGCCCCCCCGGACACTGCGTTTTGTCTTTTTTGCCAACGAAGAAATGCCCTTCTTCAAAACCGCTAATATGGGTTCGCTAATCTACGCGCGGCGCTGCAGAGCGCGGGACGAGCGGATCGTTGGCATGATCAGCCTGGAGACGATCGGGTATTACACCGACACCCCGAACAGCCAAAAATATCCGCCGCCGTTCGATTGGTATTACCCGACAACGGGAAACTTCATCAGCTTTGTGGGAAACGTGAAATCCCGCTCGCTGGTCGAACAGTGTGTTGCTTCGTTTCGACGGGAAGCTCGGTTTCCCTCGGAAGGGGGCGCCGTTCCCGCTGGGGTGGACGGCGTCAGCTGGTCGGATCACTGGTCATTCTGGCAGGTCGGTTACCCGGCGTTGATGGTCACCGACACGGCCCCTTTCCGCTATCCGCATTACCACCGCGCCACGGACACCCCGGACAAGGTGGACTACGCGAGGATGGCGCGGGTCGTCGAAGGCATCGAGGCGGTGGTCCGGCAGCTGGTCCACCTCCAGCCACGCCAGGCAGAACCCTGAAGGGGCCCGCGACGGCCTGCCGGGCACCCTGCGGCCGGCAGCATCCCTTACGGCGTGAAGTCTTCGTCACCCGCCAGGCCGATTGCGAACTGAGCCAGCAGTTCCGCGCCGTGGTCGATGTCCTCCAGCGAAATCGTCTCCACCGCACTGTGCATATAGCGGTTGGGTACGCTGACCAGGCTGGTGGCGACACCGGAACGGGTGACCTGCAGGGAGTTGGCGTCGGTCGGACTGGCTCGGCCGATCGCAGCCAGCTGGTAAGGAATTTCATGTTGATCGGCCAGTTCCACCAGGCGGCGGACCAAGACCGGATTGTTGTTGGGACCACGGTAGATCACGGGTCCCTGGCCCAGACGGATATCGCCTTCGGTCTTTTTTTCAATGGTGGGGCAGTCGGTGGCATGGGTGACATCGACGGCGATACCCACGTGAGGGTCGATCCCGTAGGCGCTGGTGCGGGCCCCCCGGAGGCCGATTTCTTCCTGGACGGTTGATACGGCGTAGAGCGCACAATTCAGCGGCTGCTGGCTGGCGCGACGCAGTGCTTCGATCACGATCCAGAGGCCGGTCTTGTCATCCATGGCGGGCGAGTTGGCCAGGCCATTGCGCAGCTGCTGGTAGCCCAGCTGCAACGTAACGGGATCGCCAACGCGAACGGCCCCTTCGGCTTCCTCCTTGTCTTTGGCCCCGATGTCCAGCCAGAGGTCCTTGAGTTTGGGCACCTGCTTGCGTTCTTCGTCGGTCAACAGGTGGATTGGCTTACGAGCAATCACGCCGGGTACCGGGCCGTCGGCCGACCAAACCGTTAACCGCTGCCCGATCAGCTGCTGGGGATCCCAGCCACCGATCGGCTGCACGTACAGAAAACCGTTGTCGTCGATGTGCTGGACAATCAGGCCAATCTGGTCGCAGTGGCCCGCCAACATGACGCGGAGGGGAGCGGCGGGGTTTTTGACGGCGATCACGTTGCCATGGCTGTCCGTCTTGACCTCGTCGGCAAAATCCGCCACGTAGCTGCGAACAACCTCCTGGACCGGTTGTTCGTAACCGGAAGGACTGGGAGTTTCCAGAATTTTCTGGAAAAAATCGAGCGACCTCTTGTCCATGTGCGTCTCCTTTTCTCCGTCTCTTTCTGCCTCAAACAGCCGGATGTCCCACCCAAGGTCAAAAGCTGTCGTCGCCGGTTGCAGTCGACCGGCTGAGACTATTTTGACTTCAACGGTGGCGCAGGCAAGTCGCCGGGCCGTGCCTGGGCGAAAAGGTTGGAAAAGAGCCGGCTGGCGCTGGTGGCGACAAGCCCGGGGGGACTGCCGATCGTCCGCCGCTGATCCTGCCTGCCAGGGGCCCACGGGGTCGCGGCGCGTAGGGGCCGCCGCAGCGGCCGCAAAGTGGTTGACGGTTTACCCGAAGTGTTTTTACGATGGGGGATTACGGCTTGGTAAGTCGAGCATTGCCATGGACACCACCAAAGTTGCGCTTGTCGGACTGGGTACCGTCGGAACCGGGGTCGCCCACCTGTTGCTGGACGAAGCCGACCGTCTGGCCCGCCATGCGGGGCGGCGGTTGAGCTTGGCTTGGGTCGTGGTCCAGGATCGGGATAAACCGCGCGATATCCACTTGCCGCGGTCCTTGTTGACGGACGACCTGTCCCAGGTGACGGACGATCCAGAGATTACGGCCGTCGTGCAGCTGGTTGGCGGGCTGGAACCGGCCCGGACGATCATGATCCGGCTGCTGGAGAGCGGCAAGGATGTGGTTACGGCCAACAAGGCCCTCTTGGCCGAACACGGTCCGGAACTGTTTGATCACGCTCGACAACTGGGCCGATCGATTTCCTTCGATGCCGCCGTGGGGGGCGGGATCCCGATCGTGACCAACATCAGCCAATGCCTGTCGGCCAACCAGATCGAGTCGCTGCACGGCATCCTGAATGGCACCTGCAACTTCGTGATCTCGCGGATGGACGGAGCGGGCGCCAGCTACCGGGATGCCCTCGCAGAAGCTCAACGTCGTGGCTACGCCGAAGCGGACCCGACGATGGACGTGGACGGCAGCGATGCCGCCCAAAAGCTGGCCATCCTCGCTCACCTCGCCTTCGGCGCTCGCGTGCATTGGCAAGACATCCCGCGGGAAGGCATTGACCAGTTGCAAACGGCCGACTTGCAATTTGCCCGCGAACTGGGTTACCGCATCAAGCTCCTGGCAGTCGCTCAACTGGTCGCCGAAGAGCTCGAATTGCACGTCGCTCCCCAGCTGGTCCGACACGACTCGCCGCTGGCCGAGGTTCGCGACGCGTACAATGCCGTCCGCGTGGTGGGGGACGCGGTGGGCCGGGTTTGGTTCCACGGGCTGGGTGCCGGCCGGATGCCAACCGCCTCGGCGGTGGTCGCGGATTTGGTCGATACGGTGGTGGGTCGAGCGGCGATTACGTTTCGCACGTTGGAATTGTGGTCGCAACGACCGGCGCGGGTCATGCCCCGTGATAATGCCCACGTCTCCAGCCGCTATTACCTGCGGTTTGATGTGGTGGACCATCCTGGCGTCTTGGCCGAAATTACCGGGATCCTGGGCCGTCACAAGATCTCGATCGCATCGGTCATCCAGCACGAGACGGGCGAGTCGGCAGAAGAAATTGTCTCGCTGGTCGTGATGACCCACACGACAACCGACGGCGCGATCCGCCAGGCGGTTGGCGAAATCAACGTTTTGGAAGCGGTTCAGGCGCCCACCAGGGTCCTCCGCGTGCTGGACTGAGGGGAAACTGACGGGGATGTTGCCAAGAACAGCGTTGCTGCGATGAAGTATGCGATTGTCATTCCGGACGGCTGTGCAGACGAGCCTCAGGATTCGTTGCAGGGCAAGACCCCTCTGCAGGCGGCGGTGACGCCGGCCATGGATCGGGTGGCGGCCGACGGGGTCGTGGGACGCTCCAATAACGTACCCCCTTCTCTGCCGGCAGGTTCCGCCGTGGCGAACATGAGCCTGCTGGGCTACGATCCACTGAAATATTTCACAGGTCGAGCCCCCTTGGAAGCGGCGGCCCAGGGCATTGAACTGGACGAGGCCGATTGGGCCATCCGCTGTAACCTGGTCACGATCGAAGACCAGGTGATGCGCAGCTTTACCGCCGACCAGATTTCCAGTTCCGAAGCCCGCCAACTGCTCGATACGCTCAGCGCCCGCATCGACGACCCGGCTTGGCAGTTTGCGCCCGGCGTCAGTTACCGAAACCTGTTGATCTACCGTGGGGGGAAATCCTCGGCGCCGTTCGATGCGGACACCCGCACCACGCCGCCGCACGACCTGACCGACAAGTCCGTGCTGAACGACCACCCGCGTGGTCCGGGCAGCGACCTGTTGAACCATTTGATGAGCGAGAGTGTGGGGGCATTTGCGGACCACGCGGTAAACCTTCAGCGTCGGCGGGAGGGCAGACTGCCGGCCACGAACATCTGGCTGTGGGGTCTGGGCCGCCGCCCGGCTCTGCCACCTTTTGCCGAAATCTACGGCCCGCGGGGGGCCATGATCACGGCGGTGGACTTGTTGCGTGGCCTGGCAGCCTTGATCGGCTGGCAGCGGATCGAGGTCCCCGGCGCCACCGGATATACCGACACCGATTACGCCGCCAAAGGCGCCGCGGCCGTGCGGGCGCTGCCCGACACCGACGTGGTCTGTGTGCACGTGGAGGCTACTGACGAGGCGTCGCACGAAGGCGATCTGGCGGCCAAGATCAAGGCCCTGGAGGAAATCGACCGTCAGATTGTGGCCCCGCTGTACGAGGCCTTGAACCAGCAGGGAGAATTTCGCATCCTGATCAGCCCTGATCACGCCACGCCGCTAAGGACCAAGACGCACAGCCATGGTCCGGTGCCGTTCGCGCTGGCCGGAACCGGCGTCGACGTCGACAGCAGCCATGTTTACGACGAGCCGACGGCGGAGGCTTCCCCGCTGGTATTTAGCGAAGGCTGGAAGCTGATGCGTTATTTTTTGGATTGGGTGAGTGCTGCGTCGTGAATGGCGAGCGGTGAACCATGGCAATCATTGTGCAAAAATTCGGGGGTACCAGCGTCGCGGATGCCAAGAAGATCCTGTCGGCCGCCCACAAAGCCATCGGCGCTCAACAAGCCGGCCATCAGGTTGTGGTGGTGGTCAGCGCCATGGGCAAGAATACCGACATGCTGGTCGACCTGGCGGGTCAGATTACCGACCGGCCGCTGGCGCGGGAGATGGACATGCTGCTCTCCACCGGCGAGCAAGTCAGCGTGGCCCTGATGGCCATGGCGATCCATTCGCTGGGGCACAAGGCGGTCAGCCTGACCGGCGCTCAGATTGGCATCAAGACCGACAGTTCGCACACCAAGGCCCGCATCCAGTCGATTTCGACCGAACGCCTGGGACAACTGCTGGACGAAGGCCACATTGTGATTGCGGCCGGTTTTCAGGGGATCGACGAGAACTTCAACATTACCACGCTGGGCCGCGGGGGCAGCGACCTGACGGCCGTGGCCCTGGCCGCCGTGCTGAGGGCCGAAGCGTGCGAAATCTACACCGACGTCGACGGCGTCTACACGACCGATCCGCGGAAGATTCCGGAGGCACGGCGGATGGCTCAGATCAGCTACGACGAAATGCTGGAGCTGGCCAGTCTGGGCGCGGGCGTGATGCACAGCCGGTCGGTCGAGTTCGGCAAGAAATTCGGCGTGCCCATCCATGTCCGCAGCAGCTTTGTCGATGCGCCCGGCACGATGGTGGTGGCCGAACCCGAGGCGTCGGGCCAACCGGTAGGGGGCGCGGCACTGACCGAGGACGAAGCACGCGTGACGGTCAGCGACGTGCCGGATCAACCAGGAACCAGTTACGCCATCCTCTCCCGGATCGCCGCCAAAAACATTTCGGTGGACATGATCGTGCAGAACGTGGGAGCCGAGGGAAAAGCGGATATCTCGTTTACCGTGCTGCGGAACGACCTGCCTTTGGCCACCGAGGCGGTGACCGAGGCACTTGGCGACCTGGGAGCCGGGACGCTGGACTATGACGACCAGGTCTCGAAAGTCTCGGCAGTGGGACTCGGCATGGCTCGTCAGACAGGGGTCGCCCATCAAATGTTCCGGGCGCTCAGCGACGCAGGCGTCAACGTCCAGATGATCACGACCAGCGAGATCAAGATTTCGGTATTGGTTGAACGGCGTGGTGCGGTGGACGCGCTGCGGGCGGTCCACCAGACCTTTGGTCTGGGAACCCCGCCGGCCACACCCGGCCCGCCCGTGGCGGCCAGCAAAGGGGCAGCTGTCCCCGATGCCCTGGCCCCCGATGCCCTGGCGGTGGTCACCAGGCTGGCGGGCATGGAAGACCTGGTGATCGAAGGCGTCGTCCTGGACGACACTCAGGCCCGCCTTACGATCGCCGATGTGCCCGATCGACCTGGTATCGCCGCGGCGGTTTTCGAAAAGATTGCCGCCGGCGGCCTGTTTGTCGACATGATTGTGCAAAGCTCAGGGCACCAAGGCCGAACCATCCTCAGCTTTACCGTACCCGCCCAGGACCTGGAGACAGCCTTGGGCCTGACCGGCGAGATCGCGGCCGAATTTGGCTGCGGCGCGGTGACCAGCAGCCCGCACGTCGCCAAGCTGTCCGTGTCCGGCGTCGGCATGCGCAGCCATACGGGCGTCGCCATGCGGATGTTCAAGTCGCTGGCCGAGCTGGGCATCAACGTCGAAATGATCAACACCAGTGAGGTGCGGGTCAACGTTGTGGTCGACGGCCGACACGGCCAGCAGGGATTGGCCTGCCTGCAGCAGGCGTTTGCCGATGTGCTGCTGTCCTAGGACTCTTCGCCCAGGACCTCGTTCAGCACCTCTTCGCTGACGTAAATTGGCAACGCCGGTTCGCAGGTCACCGCGACGGCGATGGCGTCGGAGGGCCGAGCGTCGATTTCGATCAATTCGCCCTCATGCCGCACCCGTAGCAGCGCGTAATAGGTGTGCTCGCGCAGTTCACTGATGATCACGTCCTGCAGTTCGGCACCCATGGCTTCGATCGTGTTGACCAGCAGGTCATGGGTCAACGGTCGCGGAGTCGGGATTTGCTTGACACGCCGATCAATGCTGGTCGCCTCGAAGATGCCGATCAGAATCGGGAACATGCGGTCCCCCTCCACTTCACGCAGGTAGATCACCTGCTGGTCGTTGATCTCGTTGATGATGATCCGCGACAGTTCCATTTGCAGAGGCATGATGACGACCTTTCCAGGGATCCAGCCTAAAACTTTTTTCGCTCAACAAGCCAACTCACAGGACAGATGGCAAGGTTCATTGTATGCACCGACAGATACCGCAACCACTGCCAGCCAGAATTTCCGGCGTCACAGCAAGCAGGGCAAGCCGCTGGCTGGGATCCCATCGACGCCGGGTCGACCCGGCGAAGGACCAGCCAGCCGGCCCACCGGTTCACCTGGCTGCCCCTTGGCCGGCAGGATCCGCGAGGCGAAGGCAAGCCCGGCGGTAAGCCACGTGATTTGCAGCCTCTCGGCAATCGCCAATCGCCTGCCCTTTCCCTCAGTCCCGCTGAGCCACCCCCTTTTCAGGCGGCCCGGTTCGTCGTTTCCCCTGCTGGGGGCCCTTCGCCGGAACCCACCGGCCACGGGGGGTGGGGGTGCTCCCAGCCAGTGGCCACGGGCGGCCAAGGGCTAAGCTTCCGCGGGGGGCTGCCAGCGGCGCGAAACGAACTGCCGATCGTGCCGGAGGGGGTCGGGAGTCTTTTTCGCCACCCGTCCCACGATCCATCGCTGCCCGGTTTTTCCGTGGCGAAAAAGACTCCCGACCCCCGTGAGGCGTCCCGAATTTCACGTCGCCAGGCAGCCCTAC
>WVZU01000284.1:0-7334 GCA_011772275.1 Planctomycetales bacterium
CGGCGACTTGTTCCCGCTTGGCGTACACAGGACCGAGTTCTTTTCCGCCCGTGGTGCCCAGGGGCCCTCGCGTTCAGTTGCCGATATAGCGTGCGTACAAAGTTTTGGCTTCGGCCACGTCGTTTGTGCCCCCCACGATCGCTCGCCCGTCAGGAAAAACGGTCACTTGAAAGTCATCGACCGTCAGCCGCAGCATGAACGGGTTGAGCGTCACTTGGCCGACGCCCTGCAGCTGGCTGGCCAGTGCCTCCAGCGACAGTTCTGCGCGGTCGGGTGGATAAAGCTGGACGGCGTTGCGGCCGCAGAGCACCGAGGTGTGACTGCCGCGCCGCCCGTCCAGCCAGGGAAATTCACGCCGCGTACAAGTGGGGCAATCCTGCGATTGGCGCAACCCGTTCAGTTGAATCTGCCGCAGCTGGTTGTCCCACAGGTCGATGACGGTCAAGCAGCGGCTGATCGCTTCCAGCCGGCCGGTCAGCAACTTGATCGCTTCGGTAGCTTGGATGGAGGCCACCACGTTGACGATGCCGCCCAGTATTCCGGCCGTGTCGCAGGTGGGTGTCGAGCCGGGTGGAGGGGGTTCGACCATCAGGCAGCGGAAACAAGCGGTCTGGCCGGGCACGATCGTCATCGTTTGCCCTTCCGCGCCGATACACCCGCCGTAGACCCAGGGGATGTTATGCCGGGCAGAGACGTCGTTGAGCAAAAAGCGTGTTTCAAAATTGTCCGTCCCGTCCACCACGACGTCGATCCCGTCGCATAACTCCGCGGCATTCGTGTAGTCGAAGTCCTTCACCAACGGTTCGACCTTCACCTGCGAATTGATCTTGTTCAGCTTCTTGGCGGCCGCCACGGCTTTGGGAAGTCCTTCGGCCACATCCTGCTCGTCGTACAACACTTGCCTCTGCAGGTTATTCAATTCCAGAAAATCACGATCCACGACCCGCACGAAACCCACACCCGCTCGGACCAGCGTATTGGCCAGCACGGAACCCAGCGCGCCGCAACCGCAAATTAGCGCTCGACCAGCCGCCAGCCGCTTCTGCCCCTCCTCTCCGATCGGCGCGTATCGCATCTGGCGAGCGTAGCGCTGCAGGTCGGCGCTGGGGGCCAAGTCATCGGTCATCAGGTTGCTCTCCATCAGCCCAACGGAAAGGAGAAAGGACATTTTTTGTGAAAAGCGGCGCGCCTGGCGATGCACCCGGCGCCGGGTGACCCTCCCTTTACGCCCATTGTGCCTCTTCTGCCGCCGGAAGTTGCAGGGCGGCCTGCAGGTACTGCCCGGTCACCGAATTTTTCACCTCTGCCACTTCTTCCGGTGTGCCACAAGCGCCGATTCGCCCCCCTTCGTCGGCAGCCCCCGGTCCCAGATCGATCACATAGTCGGCCCCTTTCATCATCTGTAAATTGTGCTCGACCACAATCAGCGAGTGTCCGACGGCCAGGAGGGCATCGAAGCAATCCAGCAGTTGGACAATGTCGGCAAAGTGCAACCCGGTCGTCGGTTCGTCCAGGATAAACAACGTGCGACCCCGACGCTTGCCCGAGATGTAACTCGCCAGCTTCAGCCGCTGGGCTTCGCCGCCGGAAAGCGTGTTGGCCGGTTGGCCCAATCGCAGGTAGTCCAATCCCACATCAATCAGCCGCTTCAGCCTGGCCTGTACCTTGGCCTGCCCGCGAAAGAACAGGAACGCCTCGCGGACTGTCAGATCCAGCACTTCCGCAATGTTGCGCCCCCGGTAGCGGATCTTCAGGATCTCCGACCGGTACCGCTGTCCGGCGCACTGCGGACAACGGATGTACACATCTGCCAGGAACTGCATGTCGATCGCGATCTGCCCGTCCCCCTGACACTTGGTACACCGTCCGCCATCTACATTAAAGCTGAAGTGCCCCGCCGTGAAATTTCGTGTCCGCGCTTCGATGGTGTCGGCGAACACCGAGCGTATCTGGTCGAAGGCCTTGATGTAGGTTACTGGGTTCGAGCGTGGCGAGCGGCCCACGGGGCTCTGGTCCACCAGAATGCAGTCGTCGATCTGTCCATCGCCGTATATATCGTCGAAATCGAGCGGCTTGGGAGCGTCTTTGCGCAAGCGACGGCAGAGGGCGGGGTAGAGCGTATCCTGGACCAGGGTGCTCTTGCCGGCACCGCTGACCCCGGTGACCACACAAAACAGCCCCAACGGAAACTCGACCGTCACATTTTTCAAATTGTGCCCGCGTGCGCCCGACAAGCGAACCCAGCCGCGCTGCGGCTCGCGACGCTTTACCGGACCCCCAATCCCGCGCCGACCCGCCAGGTAGTCGCCCGTGATGCTGCCCGATTCTTCCAGCATGATTTCCTCGGGCGTCCCCTGAAAAGTCACACGCCCACCCTGCTCGCCAGCACCCGGGCCAAGCTCCACAACCTGGTCGGCTGCTCGCAGGATCGTATCATCATGTTCCACCACGATCACGGTATTGCCCCGGTCTCGCAAGCCGCAAATTGCCGCAACCAAAGGCTGCATATCGCGAGGATGCAGACCAATCGACGGCTCGTCCAGCACGTACAACATGTTCACCAGACTGGAACCCAGGGCGGAACTGAGGGCCACGCGCCGCGCTTCGCCACCGGAAAGCGTGGGCAGGGTGCGATCCAAGGTCAGGTAGTGCAAGCCTACCGTTTCCAGATAGCTGAGCCGTGATTGGATTTCCTCCAGGATCGTCTTCGCCAGTTCGCTTTCCGTAACGTCCAACGGCAAATCGTGCATGAACCAACGGCACTGATCGATCCTCAAGCTGGAAATTTCCGCAATGTTTTTGCCACCAACGCGTACGGCCAGCGCTGCGGGGTTGAGACGGGCACCGTGGCAATCGGGACAGGGCCGGTGGCTCCGCCAGCGACTCAAGAAGACCCGCAAGTGCATTTTGTATTTCCGCCGCTCCAGCCAGCGAAAAAATCCGTTCAAGCCACCAAAGTCTCGTTCTGGCACCCCCTCGTTCAGCAGCCGCAAATGCTGGTCGGTCAGCTGTTCGAACGGTACGTCCAGGGGGATATGGAAATCGTCCGCCAGCGCGATCAGCTCGTCCAATTCATGAGCGTAGGCCGGCGTGTTCCACGGCGCAATCGCTCCTGCCCGCAGCGTCTTCTTTCGGTCCGGCACGACCAGGTCCATGTCCACTTCGATCGTATTGCCAAAACCTTCACAAGTGCGACAGGCACCCAGGGGGTGATTGAAACTGAACAATTGGGGTTCCAGCGGCGCGTAGTCCATCTCGCAGTCCTCGCAGCGCATCACCTGGCTGAAGCCAAACTGTTGCCAGGTCTGGCCATCGAGAATCCGTGGCTGCCCACCGCCCTGCAACGCCCCCGTATCTTCCACCACCACACAACAGCGCCCGCCCCCTTTGGTGAAGGCGGTCTCCAAGGAATCACGTGTCCGCCGCGGCTCAGCACCAGCCCGCAATCGGTCGACGACGACCCATACCGAATCCGACCCCGTGGCCGTCAGCGGCTCGCGGTCCAAATGCACCAGCCGATCCTGACAGATGACTCGCACAAAGCCATCTTCGCGCAACGCGGCCGCCGCCTGCGGACCGTTGCCCTGCGGGCTCAACGGATACGCAAACGCGATCAAAAAACGTGCCCGCGGAGGCAAACGGTCCAGGAATTCTGAAACGCTTTGCGGCGAGTCCCGCTGGACCCTTTGCTGACACTGCCGGCAAATCACTCGGCCAATCTTGGCCACCAGCAGACGCAGGTAATCCGTGATGTCGGTGGCTGTCCCCACGGTCGATCGCCGGGACTGGCCTGTCTGCCTGCGGGTTACCGCCACGCTGGCCGGAATGCCATCGATCCGCTCGGCCGCCGGCTTCTCCAACCGCTCTAGAAACTGACGCGTGTACGGTGAAAAACTCTCGATGTACCGACGCTGACCCTCGGCATACAACGTATCGACCGCCAGGCTGGTCTTGCCACTGCCCGACAGCCCACAAAAGGCAATCAGCTGCTTGTGGGGCAAGTCCAGGTCCACGTGCTGCAGGTTATGCACGCTGACGCCACGCAACCGGATCGATCCCGTCCCCACTTGTGTTGCTCCCGACGAGGAATTTCACTATGAAACCAACCTGTCATGATAACTTGTCGGGCTGAAAATGACGAGCCATCCGCGAGGGAGGCGGTCTGGAGAGTGAGGATGCGAGACACCCGCACCGAATTACCCTGGCGGGGGCGCCGCGTCACCGTGATGGGGCTGGGCCGGCACGGCGGTGGTCTGGCCGCCGTCCGTTACCTGGCCCAGTCGGGTGCCCGCGTGACCGTGACGGACTGCGCCACCGCAGCCCGCTTGCAGGCTACTCTCGCCGAGCTTGCCGATTTACCCGGCGTGCAGGTACAGCTAGGCGAACATCAGCGGCGGCATTTTATCGATACTGACGTGATTGTCGTCAATCCGGCAGTCGGTCCCGACAATCGTCACCTGGCTGCCGCGGCCGCAGCCGGCATTCCGATCACTTCTGAAATTGAGTTGTTTCTGCAGCGGTGTCCGGCACGCGTCGTCGGCGTGACCGGCTCGTGTGGCAAGTCCACCACGGCGGCCATGATTGCCGCGATCAGCCAACGTGCCGGGCGGCGGACCTGGTTGGGCGGCAATATTGAACACAGCCTGTTACCCGATTTACCGGCAATCGATCAGGATGACCTGGTCATCCTGGAACTAAGCAGCTTCCAACTCCAATGGCTGGGACCCGCCACACGTCGGCCGGATGTGGCCGTGGTGACCAACTGCGAACCCAACCATCTGGACTGGCATGGCTCGTACGGCCACTACCTGGCGGCGAAAAAGAAAATTCTCGACAGCCGCCGCAGCGACCAGCAGTTGGTGACGGGCGACCCGCTGCGTGCGGAACCGCATCGTCATCACTGGCCCTCACACGCTCAGCCACCCTGGCCCGACAGCCGCATCCCACCGCTGCAAATTGCCGGAGTACACAACCGCCGCAACGCCTGCCTGGCCGCGGCGGCGGCCGCGGCGGTCGGTTGCGAAGATCAAGCGGTAGCTGGCGGCCTGCGGGCTTTCCGAGGACTCCCTCACCGCCTGCAACCGTTAGGCCAGGTCGATCATCGCCACTTCATCAACGACTCCCAGGCCACCACGCCGGCTGCCACCATGGCCGCTGTGCAATCCGTCGGCCCCCGGTGCTGGCTGTTGGCCGGCGGTGCGGACAAAGGCGCGCCGCTGGACGACCTGGCAGGCGAAATCGTGCGGCACTGCTGCGGGGGGGCATTTTTCGGGGCCACCAGCGACAAATTGATCCGCGGCGTGCTCCGGCAGGCAGCCGAATTTCACGCCGTCCGCGTACCCACCCTCGCCGCCGCCCTGGACTGGTGCTGGTCTCGTTCGGCAGCGGGCGATACGATCCTGCTTTCGCCCGCCTGCTCCAGCCTGGACCAGTACGCCGACTATGCCGAACGGGCCGACGACTTTCGCCGCCAGATCACCCGCCTGGGCCAGCTCAGCCCCCAGCTGCCCCGTCAGCAAGTCGCAGCCGGTTTGGTATAATTCACGGGCAATGAAACACCAAGCCGCAGGACGAACGAACCCCTTTTATCTATTGCTGGTCGCCGTGGGCATCGCGTTCCTGCTGACCGCCTCCGCCTACGGCGTGATGGCCTATCGGGACGTGGCATTCAGCGCCAACGGCCAGCGGCTGGAAGCGAGCGGGCTGGTCGGGTGGATCGACCGGCACGGGCTCACGGCGCTGGCCATCGAAGTCGGCTTGTTGGGGCTGCTGACCGTGGGCGCGATCGGCACCGATTCCTACTGGCAACGTGCGACTCACCCCGACCCACAACAGGCCGGCCAGGCGAAAGATGAAACTACCTGACCGCGCTACGAATTATTCCCCTACCAGCTGGTGCGGGAGCCACNNCGCGTCCCAGGAAGTCACGATGGAGGGTAGCGCCGGCTGCCGGGTGCGCTGGCTGGTGGACGAAAAGGACGGCGCACCTAACTTTGCCATGCGGCAATTTGACGTCGCACCGGGTGGCCATACCCCGCGGCACAGCCATCCCTACGAACACGAGATCTACGTGCTGGAGGGCGCTGGCGAGGTGATTGAGGGGGATCAACCGCGGCCGCTGAAGGCGGGCGATGTCGTCTACGTCGCCCCGGACGACGTCCACCAGTTTCGTAACACCGGAACAACGACGATGAAGTTTCTGTGCATGGTCCCCCACATCCCCGAAGGGACCCCGGTCAAAGTCCTGCCCGAATGCGCCGGCTAGTGCCGCGATTGGGCCCAAGTTGCACTTCACCCGCTCATCCCCACGCTTCACGCTCGTACCCTTTACCCCTCGATTTCCCTCCGGGGCCAGCCCCGACCCCCGCCACCCCCGCGCCCGCCCCCTCCCATGAACCCTGCTGCCGAAATTGAAAAGTTGCGCGATGAGATCCGCTACCACGACCGCAAATACTACGTGGAAGCGGCGGCGGTCATCAGCGATCTGGAGTACGACCGGCTGCTGGAACGGCTGAAAAAGCTGGAGCAGGCGCATCCTGAACTGGTCACGCCGGACAGCCCCACCCAGCGTGTCGGCGATGCCCCCGTGGATCATCTCCAGCAGGCCCGGCATCGGGTGCCGATGCTGTCGATCGACAACACGTACAGTGTGGACGAGTTGCGGAAGTATGCCCAGCGGACAGACCGGCTGTTGCAAGGGGACCCGCCGGAATGGGTTGTCGAACTCAAGATCGACGGCGTTGCCGTTTCGCTAATCTACGAACACGGCATCCTCAGGCAGGCTCTCACCCGCGGCAATGGAATTGTCGGCGACGACATTACGCACAACATACGTACCATTGGTGACGTGCCCTTGCGGCTGTCGGGAAAAAAGGTACCCCAGGTATTGGAGGTCCGTGGCGAAGTCTACATGACCAATTCCGACCTCGTCTTGTTAAACGAACGGCAACAGGAGAAGGGGCAATCGCTGTACAAGAACACCCGCAACGCCACGGCTGGGATCGTACGGCTGCTGGATCCGCGGATCTCGGCCGAAAAAACGTTGCACATTTTTTGCCACGGCGTCGGCTATTGTGAAGGGCTGCAATCGACAAACCACCAGGCTTTTCTGGACGAAATCGCTGCCTACGGTCTCCCTCCCACGCCACGGGTCGAAGCCTTTTCCCGCTTTGAAGCCGCGGTCGATCATTGTGACCAGCTGATTGAACAGCTTCACGAACTCGACTTCGAAGTCGATGGCCTCGTCCTGAAAGTCAACGATTTCGCTCAACGCGAAAAGCTGGGCGCCACGTCCAAAAGCCCGCGGTGGATGATCGCCTACAAGTTCGAAAAGT
>WVZU01000284.1:7358-8266 GCA_011772275.1 Planctomycetales bacterium
CCGGGACGACGGTGAGTCGAGCGAGCCTGCATAATGCCGACGAAATCCAGCGGAAGGACGTCCGCCTGGGGGATGTCGTGGTCGTGGAAAAAGCCGGCAAAATCATCCCCCACGTCGTCCGTGTCGAAAAACATGAACGAAAAGGGAGCCCCCGAAAATACAAGTTCCCCACGCATTGCCCCGAGTGCAATCGCCAACTGGTCAAGGACGAAGGGGGCGTCTACATCCGCTGTCCCAACCTGCAATGCCCCGCTCAACTTAAGGAACGCATTCGCTTCTACGCCAGCCGCAATGCCATGGATATCGAAGGACTCGGTGAAAAACTTGTCGACCAACTGGTCGACGCCAGACTCGTCTCCGGGTACGGCGACCTCTACCGACTAACGATCAGCCAGGTGGCTGGGCTGGAGAGGATGGGGGAAAAATCAGCACAGAACTTGTTGGCCGGCCTCGAGGCGAGCAAGAATCGTGGGTTGAGCCGGCTGTTGAATGCCCTCTCGATCCGACACGTGGGACGCAGCGTAGCCGGAGTCCTGGCCCGCCGCTATGGCACCATGAACGCTGTGCGGGATGCGACGGTCGACGAGCTGAGCGAAATTGATGAGATCGGCGAGATTATCGCACGCAGTGTTTACGATTTTTTGCACAGTGACTACGGCAGCCACGCCGTTGACGAACTGGCCTTGTTGGGCGTCAAAATGAAAACCGACGCGCCGTCACAGCGCGAGGCCGGCCAAGCACTGGCCGGAAAAACCGTGGTCGTCACCGGGACACTGGCAGACCACACTCGCGACGAGATTCACGAGATGATCGAACAACACGGTGGCCGTGCAGCGTCCAGCGTTTCAAAAAAAACCGACTACGTCGTCGCTGGGGAAAAAGCGGGCAGCAAGCTGGACAAAGCACAG
>WVZU01000284.1:8312-9790 GCA_011772275.1 Planctomycetales bacterium
CACGGATTGTAATTGTTTGGCAGCATGCGAGTATGCGTTGGGGCCGGTTAGACTCTCATATCACATGGATCACATATTAAAGAGCAGGCCACCCCAGCTTTAAGCCCCGGCATTGATGCCGGGGTGATGATGTCCACCACCCCACCGGCGAGGCCCGTTTACGGGCCTTCTCATGGTTGCGGCTTCAGCCCTGGCGATCACGCGTGGTGCTGATTGATTTCGTGCTGCTCCTCCGCNNTTTTTACCCGATCTGAACCTCGTGCTAAAGCACGAGGCTATTCGCATGAAGCCAGAAAAGCACGGGGCTGCTGACATGAAACAGGAAAGGCTCGCGCATGCGACAACTACAAGTTGCTGTAATCGGCTAAGGGGTTACGCAAAGTGCAAAATGCGCCACAGCCAAACCAAGGCCAAAAGTAGTTGTCTTGCAGGCCTTGAAGTCATCCAGCTGTCCGATGACCGGGACATCCCACCACCGCCAGCGGTAGGCCGCGAGCCGCCGAAAAAGGAAAGCAGGACCCCCGGTCGCGAGCGGTTCGCCAACCCTCCGTTTTCGGGCAGCGAAAACGCGTCCAGCGTTTCGGCCATTCCTGCGCAAGGCGAAAGTCTGGGCGACTTTCGCTACGGCGGCAAGGACGACATTTCAGGTCCCACACACAAATCACCCCTTCCGGGCGAGGGACCACCCACCCTGGCCACAGGAACCTTCTCCCGGCCTGCTATCCGTCCGCTCGACATGGACCGGCCAGGTCCTCATCCCAAACCAGACTTCCTAACCCCGACACCTCATCCGGCTGGCCCGCAATCACGGCTGGATCCCTGCCACACCCAACTCGGCCAGCTTCGCCGCACAGTCCGCCCCGTGGCTGTGGGGCGAAACCTTCTTGTCGATGTACAGGATCTTGCCGTCCGCACCGATGAAGAAGGTCCAGCGCCGAGGCAGGCCCTTTGCATTGCTGGTGACGCCGTAAGCCTGAGCCGCCCTGCGGTCCGGATCACTGAGGATTGGGTAGTCTAACTGGAGCGAGGCGGCGAACTTTTTATGGGTCTCCACCGAATCACAGCTGACGGCAAAGTAGGCGACCTGAAACTTCCGCAATGCCTCGCCGCTCTCACGGAGCGACTTGCACTCGGCCGTTCAGCCGCCGGTGAACGCCTTGGGAAACCACGCGATAATCACCACCTGCTTACCCTCGTAATCGGCCAGTCTGTACGTTTGGCCGTCCGAGCCGACCAATTCCAGCGGCGGCGCCACGTCTCCCACTTGCAGTTCGGCTGCCATCGCGGTAGCTCCCATCCAGAAAGTTGCGGGAACAAACCATAATTTGCAAAATCGCAACATGATGCGTCCCCGTAACACTTCGACTTTGAATCCAGCCCGCGATTATAAACGGTGCCCGGGGGGACGGACAGACGCCCCAAGATGTTGTTACCTTCGCAGCGGGCCAAGGCGGATGGAAGAAGGCGGACGAAATAAA
>WVZU01000147.1 GCA_011772275.1 Planctomycetales bacterium
TCGCGCCAAAAGCACCCCGGCTGCTCAAGCCAAAGGCTGAAATCAGCCAGGCTACTTTTTTGGACAACTTGGAGGGCTTAGCAAAGCAGTTTCTGCCGCAGATTCCTACCTAAATTTGCCAATCTATTCCCTCAAGTAGCGCGTCTGATTTTTTCTTCGATTTTTTCTGATTTCTTATCAAAAAAGCTTGCGCAAAGTTCGGCTAGCGGACGAGACGGACAGGCTGTCCCACAAAGTAACTCTGTCCGTAATTTCCAGAGACGGCGGTGGGGTCAATGACAATCGAAGGCTGCATGAGAATGTATTTGTTTTTTCCGGTCAGCTGGTAATCCAGGACGCGAACGCCACCAAAGCCGACCACCGTGAACATGGCCGTGTTGCCGCTGCCTGTCACCTGGTTGTAGAGCATGATCGTGCGACCATCGCCGACGATTTTTTCCATCGCCGAGAACATGCTGGCGGTCACACCAGTATCGCCGTTCAAAGTCAACGTCTGCGAACCGGCATCCAAAATGAGTTCACCCCCGTGATGGCTGAAGTCCGCCTGATTCGGTCCCGACTGAATCTGCCTGAGCAGGTCGCGTGCCGAGTTGTTTGGATTTCCGATATCGACGGTCCCGAAATTCCCCGGCGCGATATGACCGGGGCCGCCTCGATCACCCTGGGAATCTCCGCCCGGATAGAGGCGGACTTCGGCGATTCCGTCGGAACCACGTGTCACCTCACCGGTTTGGGAATCGTAGGCCCAGTCGTCCGCGGTGGTCAAGCCATCCATCAGGTCCTGCCAGGTATCCACATGCAGGGCAAAAGGCAACAAGCCGCTGGTCGGATGGACGGCATTGGTACGGAAGCCGATCACGTTATCGTTAAACATGGCGGTTGCTTCGGCGGTGACATCCGTACTGCCGATACCGAAGACGCGCCCGAAGTAAAGCGGGATCGAGGTATCGCGCGCGCCCAGCATCCGTACGCGGACGGTAATGGCGTTGTCGCCCAGGATGCTGTTGAACACCATGGGTTCCGACAGATTGGAAGGATTGTTCAACCGCCCAATGATGATATCGCCGTCAACATGGTTTTCCGAGTTTATTTGCGGATTCGGCTCCTGGTTGCCAACCGTATGATAGTTCGCAAACTCATTGGCCCTTCTCCGCATGCTGTCATGAAGGGCCGTGTGGTTGCCCTGCAACTGGGAATCCAAGGCCAGTTCCCAGGCAGCCGCCAGCGCGGCCGAGTCGGCGGCGCGTTGCGCCTCGGTGCGGGCGGTCATCACAATGCCAAGATCCAGGGCAAAGGCTACCATCCCCAGCATGACAACGATCATGAGGGCAGCCAGCACCAGCAGGGCACCCCGGCGACTTCGGGCCGAAGTCCGCGCGCCCAGCACGCGTGCGGAAGACAATCTGCTAACCCTTAGCGCGTTCACATTCCACCTCGTGCGCACCCCGTTTGCTTATCGACCCACTGGCCGGAAAACTGGCGGTCGGACAGAATCGTCCACCGTAACAAGTCTATCTCACGATTCAACGGAATGCGGGTGGCAGCAGGGGATTTGACGGTTTGGGCGGCGGTATTTTATTGTGGGACACGTCCGCCGGGTCGACCCTTCGTCCAATTTTTCGGACGGCTGTTGCCAAAATGACACAATCGCCATGCGGATCAGCGGAGTTTTATGCCCGACAAGCTGCTTTGCATCGGCTTCAGCGTCCGCGCCGCCGCCGGTTCGGCCGTCCGCGCGGGATTCCAACCGCTGGCCGCCGACTACTTTTCCGATAGCGACCTGGCCGCCATAGCACGCCTGGTGAAACTTGCCGCCTATCCGGCCGACGTGGTCCGGGCCGCTCGCGAGTTGCCCGCGGCCCCCTTCCTGTACACGGGGGCCCTGGAGAACCATCCGGAAATTGTCCAGCAACTGCAAAGCGAGCGTGAGCTGCTGGGAAACGGGCCGGCCGCCATCCGCCGCGTCCGCGATCCGTTCCAGCTGGCCGCGGTGCTGCAGGCGGCCGGCTACCCCCCACCCCCGATCACAATCAGCGGACGACGGCTGCCGAGGGACGGGAGTTGGTTGAGCAAAAATCGGCGTGGCAGTGGCGGCGGTCATGTCCGGCCATGGTACGGCAAAACCGCCTCCTCCCCAGATGCCTATTTTCAGCGACGCCAGGAGGGAATGCCGTGCAGTGCCCTCTTCGTGGCCGCCGGAGGCAGGGCGGTGCTGTTGGGTGCCACGCGTCAACTGATCGGATCACCCTGGAACGCCTCGGCAGGATTCACCTACGCCGGATCGGTCGGTCCCCTGCCGCTGGCAGAGCCCCAGCGGACGGCCTGGAACCAGATCGGCCATGTGCTGGCCACCCAGTTTCAGCTGTCCGGCCTGTTTGGAGTGGATGCCATCTTGCAGGATCAGACCCTTTGGCCACTGGAGGTCAACCCCCGATACACCGCGTCTGTGGAAGTCTTGGAGCGGGCCTTGGGCTGGCACGCGATCCGCCTCCACGTGGACGCCTGCCGCCAGAGCCGCTTGCCCGCACCTCCCGAGACCGACCCCCCCGATCGTCCCCTTTGCGGGAAGGCGATTCTTTACGCCCGTTGCGACCTTGCCATCGGATCTCCCTTCTGCCAACTTGCGCAAGGGCTGAATCGGAATCGAGTGTGGCCCCAGCTGGCGGATATCCCGCCGCTGGGCACGCGGATCCGCTGCCGAAGCCCGATCTGCACCCTGCTGTCCGA
>WVZU01000185.1 GCA_011772275.1 Planctomycetales bacterium
AGCCCCTGACGAATCAACGACTTATGCGCTTACCTGCGAATCGTCGCCGTTATACGCAGAAATCTTAAGCGGAGAGGACAGGATTCGAACCTGCGGACCAGTTAACCCGGTCACGGATTTAGCAAACCCGCGCTTTCGACCACTCAGCCACCTCTCCCTGGAATTAAACTTTTTGCTGGCCGGCCGCTTGCCGTCGTCCCATGGGGGTCGACAAAGGTCAATTGTAGGCATTCTAACGGTATCTGCAAGGTCGTTGCCGCTCGCCGCTCGGCCCATCCGCCAGCTCGACAGGTAATCTATAATTGTTGGTGGCAGGTGGCAGGTTAGCGAGCAGGGAGGCTGGGGGTCGGATCGCGGGGGTCGATGGCTAAAGACGGGGGAAAGGTTGTGACTTCTTGTTTCGCTGGCAACGTGCCCGCTGCCCTTTGGTTGGCTTGCACTGGGGCGCTGTTCCTGGGAGTGGGGCAGGGATCGT
Source organism: Planctomycetales bacterium (assembly GCA_011772275.1). Taxonomy (GTDB): domain Bacteria; phylum Planctomycetota; class Planctomycetia; order Pirellulales; family UBA7805; genus CS4-C045. The sequence goes on from WVZU01000185.1 coordinate 476, forward strand.
TTGCTTCTGCCACCGCGGCGGAATTCAATACGGCGGCCGCGGCCGCGGCAACTGCGGCGGCCCATTCGATTACCAGCAGCGAACTGAAACGGCACGTGGAGGTGCTGGCCGACGACTCGTTCGAGGGCCGCGAAGCGGGCAGCCGCGGCGGTCACGCCGCGGGGATCTACCTGCGCAAGGAAATGGTCCAGCAGCGCCTGGAACCGCTGGGCACCGACGGCGATTACTTCCAGTACTTTCAGGGGCGATACCGGAATGTGCTGGGCATGATTCGCGGATCGGACCAGCAGTTGAGCCGCGAGGTGATCCTGGTGGGCGCTCATTACGACCATGTCGGTTATGGCCGTGCCAGCAACAGCTACGGTCCGCTGGGCTACATCCATAACGGCGCCGACGACAATGCCAGCGGAACGGCCGGTTTGTTGGAATTGATGGAGGCCTTCGCCCGGCTGGCCGAACCGCCCCGCCGGTCCGTCGTATTCGCTTTTTGGGACGGCGAAGAGAAAGGTTTGCTGGGTTCCTGGCATTACGTCGCCCATCCCAGCATTCCCCTGCAGCGTACGCGGATGTTCGTCAACCTGGACATGATCGGACGTCTGCGGGGCGACGATCTGTTCGTACACGGTACGCGAACCGCTTACGGGCTCAGACAGCTGGTGACCCGCGCCAACGGGTCCGGATCCTTGAAGCTGGATTTCAACTGGGAGATCAAGGAAAACAGTGATCACTTTCCGTTTTATCAGCGCCAAGTGCCCTTCGTGATGTTCCATACGGGTCTGCATGACGACTATCACAGTCCCCGCGACGATGCACAGAAGGTCAACATCGAGGGCATGCAACAGGTGACTCGTCTCCTGTTTCATCTCATCTACCAGGCGGCCAATCGCGACCAGCCCCTGACGTTTCGCAGTGCGGTGCGTCAGGAAACGGAGGCGTCGCGGAAACGGTTGGAGCGCCCGCGGGCACTGCCTCCGACCCGGTTAGGGGTCGCCTGGCAAGCAGAGGCTGACGGCACCGAGGGAGTCCTGGTGGCCAACGTGCGGCCCGGGTCCCCCGCTGCGGCGGCGGGCATCCGCCCGGGCGATCGCATCGTCCGCGTGGGAGAATATCGTATTGCAGGCGGCGAACCGCTGCGGGCGGCAATCGTCCNNCGACCATGGTTGGCGGCGAACCGCTGCGGGCGGCGATCGTCCGCGCGCCGACGCCAACCATGGTCGTCGTGCGGCGGACTGGCCAACCAGCGCCGCTGTTCCTGAATGTACACCTCAGCGGCAAGGCGTATCGGATTGGAATCTCGTGGCGCGTGGATGATGCCGAGCCGAATTGCGTATTGGTGACGCGCGTCATTCCAGGTTCGGCGGCCGATGACGCGGGACTAAAGCATGGCGATCGCGTGTACGAGCTGAATCGTAACCAGATTGCCAGCAGCGATGATTTCTACGATCAAATCACCGCTGAACGAACCCCATTCGATCTGCTGATCGAACGCCAAGGCCGCTTGTACCGCAAGCAGATCCGGCCGGGCAGGCTGCTGGCCGCAGAGACGGACCTGGTTGCTGAATGAGCCAGTGGGGGCGGGCCGCGGAACAAGGGCTTGCCTGGGGCCGGCACCCGAACTTCGCAACCCATCCCGACACGTCGGGCTCCCACGTTCGGTTCGAGAAGTCGCATCGCCATTCAATCTTCGGCCAACGGTGGGGGGAAGCCACGCGATTGGGCAACGACGATCCCGCGATCGGTTGACTGGACGAAAAGCGCGCTGGCGGGGGGGAAATGTTTAAGCAGCTTTATCCCCTGGGCCGGGCCCAGGACGGACAGTGCCGAGGCGAGGCTGTCGGCCAGCATGGCGTGGGGCGCGATCACGGTCACCGTGCGGGGTGTGGTGAGACCGAGCCCGGTGCTGGGGTCGACGATGTGGGAATACCGGCGGCCGTCGATGGTCACGTGCTGCCAGGCGTCGCCCGAAGTGGCGACGGCGGCCTGGGACAGCATCAGCATGCGGCCAGAGCCGTTCGCCTGGTCCAGGGCCGTCAGGGCGATCCGCCAGCCCGGGCGGCCGGGGGGCGGGTCGCCAAGGGCGATATCCCCACTGGCATCCACCAGGGCGCGGGGGATGCCCAGCCGAGCCAGTTCCTGCCGAGCCTGGTCGGCGGCGTAACCCTTGGCGATTCCTCCCAGGTCGATCTGCATGTGAGGTTGCAGCAGGGTTGCGGTCCGGGTGGAGTGATCGAGGCTGAGGTGCTGGAATCCGACGGCCGCTGCGGCCCGCTCTCGTTGCTCAGCAGTCGGCAGCTGCTTGCGGCGTCGCGCGCGGCGCCACAGTTTCGTGTAAGGTCCCACGGTCACGTCGAAGGCACCGCTCGTTTGCAGGGCAAGTTCCTGAGCGGCCTTGAGGACGTGATACATATCGTCGCTGAGCGGCACACGGCGGCCGCTGCCCGCGGTGCGGCACAAGCGGTTCAATTCGCTGTCCGGCAAATAGTTGCTCAGCCGCGCATCGATCACGGCCACGCGGGCAAACGCCGCCGCGGCGGCGGCGTTTGCAGAATCGCGGTGGGCGGCATAAAATATCAGCCGGAACGTGGTGCCCATATGAACCTGGGCGAATTCAAAACGTTCTCCCGCAACACGCGCCGCAGCGTCAGCGGGTGCCGACAGGCATCCTGCGAACAGGAGATAGCTGCAGACCAGCCCCATGGAAGGTTGCTCTCGCATCTGGAAGGTTTTCATGTCTAGCCTAACGAACGTGTCGGACCGCGCCTATCGGACGGCCCTGCCAGCCAAACTGTGTGCATGGTGTCTCCTCTTTCTCCTTGCCCCGCTGTGCGTGCGGGCCGCAGAACCCGCCGCAGAACCCGCCGCGACGGAACCGGCTGCCGCGGAGGGTGGGCCGCAGGAGGGGGACCTGCTGGTGGTGCCCGACGCCACCGCACGCTCGGCCGCCGAGATGAAACCCTACACGGACATCATCGAAAACAGCACCGCGCGGTTCGAGATGGTTCCCATTCCCGCCGGCACCCTGCGGATGGGCAGTCCGGAGAAAGAGGAAGGCCGCGAGGAGGACGAAGGACCGCAGTTCGACGTCACGATCGAACCCTTCTGGATGGGCCAGCACGAAGTGACATGGGACGCTTACGAAGTCTTCATGCTGTGCACGGACATCGACTTCCGCAGGCACAAGGAATTGACGCAAACCGAGCGGGCCAAGAAGGCCGACGCGATTTCTCATCCCACCAAGCCGTACACGGATATGACGTTCGGCATGGGCAAAAAAGGTTACCCCGCCATCTGCATGACGCAGCTGGCCGCCCGCATGTACTGCAAGTGGCTCTCTGCGAAAACGGGCCGTTATTACCGTCTGCCGACCGAAGCGGAATGGGAGTATGCGTGTCGAGCGGGTACGACGTCGGCATATTCTTTTGGCGATGACGCGGAAAAAATCGACGACTACGCCTGGCACATCGACAACAGCGATGAGGCATATCACCCGGTCGGGCAAAAGAAACCCAACCCCTGGGGACTGTACGACATGCACGGTAATGTTGCCGAGTGGGTATTGGACCAGCACGACCCGCAGCACTATGCGGGCTTTGCGGGAAAGACCGTCACGGTCACGGCGGCCTTGGCCGTACCCACGACCTTATATCCCCGCGTCGTCCGTGGAGGGTCGTGGGACGACGACATCGAGTTGTTGCGCAGCGCCGCGCGGGCCTATTCCAGCGAGGAGTGGAAAGAGCAGGATCCGCAGTTTCCGCAGAGCATCTGGTATCACACCGATGCGTTGCATGTGGGCTTTCGCCTGGTCCGGCCTCTGCGACGCCCCTCGCCGGCCGACGAACAGCAGTATTGGGACGCCGGGACGTTGATGCCAGAAGAACAGTCGGACGACAAGCGGGGTTGCAGTTATGAGTAACACGGGGGCGGACAGCAAGGACAGCTGCCTGACCGCGGCAGGACGGTTTCTCTTTCAGCAGCCGTTGGATTGTAGAGCAATTGTCCTCAATTGCTCCCGCG
>WVZU01000437.1:0-746 GCA_011772275.1 Planctomycetales bacterium
CTATCCAATTGAGCTAGGGGTGCGTGAACTGCGAAATTTAGTCCTTTTGTGCCGTTGTGTAAATCGCGGACAACTCGGCAATGTACCGCATCGCGTCCGCGACCGGCTAGCCCCAATACCACTCAACGTCTGCCGTCGCTTGGCGACTTGATTTTCTTGCGTTACCCGAAGGGGTCGGCTGCCGGAAGGGGTCGGGATTTTTTTTCGCCACTCGTCCCACTATCCATCGATGCAGGGTTTTTGCGTGGCGAAAAAGACTCCCGACCCCCGTTAGGCCGACCCCGTTAGGCCAGGCGGGGCGGCGGGCGGGGGCGCGGACGTCGGCAGGGTCATGCACAGGGGGCGTGTGCCGCTTCCAGTCGCAGCAGCCGACGTTTCATCGCCAGGCCACCCGGGGCCGAAAAGCCACCCAGGCGACCGGCGCTGCCCACGACCCGGTGGCAGGGGACAATCAGGGGGAGGCGATTGTTGGACATCACGTTTCCGACCGCCCGCGCCGCGGCGGGTGACCCGCAACGGGCCGCCAAATCGGCGTAACAAACCGTTTGGCCGTAAGGGATCGTCCGACAAGCCCGCAAAACGCGCTGTTGAAACCTGGTAAAACAGTCCAAATCGACCGCCACGTCGCGAAAATCGTCCGGCTGGCCCTCGGCATAGGCCTGCAAACGGTCCGCCAGCCGGTCCAGCCAGCTGGGTGTGTCGCCGGTATCCGCAGCCGGGGCTGTCTCGGCATGGTTTACCACCTT
>WVZU01000437.1:829-19295 GCA_011772275.1 Planctomycetales bacterium
CAATTTCTTGTTAATCTAGGATATCAGGTGTATTCGCCGGGTTTGGTCAAGCAGCCCATTCGCCGAGCCTTCCGCTCAGCGAAAAAACAAATTTCCTCCTTATCTCAAAGAACCACGGCACCAGCTTACCATTCGCTCGGCTGCCCGATAAGTCTCCCGTTTTCCCTGAGCCAAGAGATCATTTTTGGCGTTGATGTTCGTTGGATCTGAGCTGTGTCTGCCGTGAGGAAATGATTCTATGAGTCAATACAGTGATTTGAGCGACGATTTTTATGTGAACATCACGCTGAGCACCGAGATGGATCTCCCGTCGCACCGTGAAGCGGTATTGCATTTTTTCGAGCGGCTGCAAAAGACTTATCCCTCGATGCGAAACTTTTACTGCCGCGAAAAAGGCGATTTTGTCCTGGAGGAAGACAAGGGCCTGGGTCGCTACCGCTGGGTGGCCCTGGAAAACCGCCGCATCTGTGCGGGCCAGGTCAATCCCACGTCGACCGAAGACGCCCTGCAGCTGCACCGCCTGGTGCTGGAAGTTGCTCCCTACATGCTGTCGGTCAGCCCGCTGGACTGCGAGGCCCTGGATTTGCTGTTCGGCTTCGACTTCACCTACCGCGGCAATCACAACCAGCTGATCACCGAGGCCCTGGGAACGAGCTCGGCCTTTGAGCACATCATGGGCAGCACGGGAGCGACGGTGATCAATCACGAACCCAGCATGACGCTGGCATTGGACGAAGACTGCCGCCTGCAGTGTCGGTTAAGCATCGAGACGCGGACCAACGCCTATCATGTGCGTACGGGCGAGTACCCGGAGGACCAGTTAAGCGTCTACGTGACCGCTCGGCAGTACGGCAGCCTCGACCCCGACAACAGCTTTGTCGACGCGCTGGGCCGGCTGAGCCACCTGTGTGGGGAGATTGTGGATTCGACGGTCTCCGAGCACATCCTCCGGCCGCTGGCTCGTACCATCGCCATGCGTTGAGCGATCTGGCGGTGCGTCTGCTCCCTAACCTTTCTGCCCGCCGCACCCCGGCGGTTCTGTACCTCCCCCCGACCACTCTTTGGTTCGCTCTGCACCCCCCCGCCGCCGTCGGAGTCCGAGCCCGCAGCATGGACGTTGTTGGCAAGAATTTTGGGCAGAAGGTCAGGCAAGCGTCGCGGGAAAAACCGGCCGCTGCCCTGGCCTGGAAATCGTCGCAGCCATCAGAAACCGCACAGACCTCACGCGGCGGGGCCGTCGGAACGTTTCCGACACCGATTCGCGTCGCCGCAGTGTGAGTAGGGGCGGAAGGGTGAGCTACTCTATTCTGGGTGCGGCGGCAGCCGTTTTCGCTACATCCGCTGGATCGGCTGCGGCAACCCGGTGTCTCTGTGAAAAAAAAGTGAGGAGTCAGCATCGATGGCTAAGCATAATCGCAAGCGATTTTTTGTCGATTTTACCGTGCAAGGAGCCCTGCTCGCGCGAACCGCGATGTATTGGGGATTCTGCCTGTTCACCGTGGCCACCATGCTGATCATCTGGCGGGCGATGACCGGTCCGCCGGCATTATTTGTCGACCAGTTGTCCGAATTGTGGCAACGGTTCGCACCCGCTCTAGTCGCGTCTTTGCTGCTGCTGCCGCTGGTCTTGATGGACACGGTGCGTACCAGCAACCGTTTTGCGGGGCCGATCTTCCGGCTGAGACGTACCATGAAAGCCCTGGCAAGAGGCGAGAGCGTGCGTCCGATCCATTTTCGTGATCAGGACTTCTGGCGGGACATGGCGGAAGACTTCAACGCCATCGCCGCTCGAATGCACGACACACCTTCCGCCGCGTCGAACGACTCCGAGGCGCCGCTGGATGCCGACCAACCTTTGGTCACCCAGGGTTAACCCGGATTTCGCGGCAGAACCTTATTTTTCATCGTGGGGATCACGGCGCGCTGATCGGCCGCGGCCGCGGCCACCGCGCCCGCGGGCTCGGCTTCGCCCTCCGCTCTTGGCTGCCTTGGTCCGAGCTTCGAGGTTGGCAGTCACGACAACGCCCACGGCTTCATCCCAGGTGGGTATATTCCGATGCTTGGCGCTGTTGCTTGACGGCGACCTGCCGGCCGGACGGGTTATATCTTCCTCGTCCTCGTCCTCGGGCTCCATTTCCGGCTGGTCCGCTGACGGCTGAGCGGTCTCCAGGCCGGGGCTCGCTTCGTCCGCTTCGGCATTTTCGGGGCCGCGTGAACCGCGGCGGCCGCGACGGCGGCGGCGGCGGCGCGGTCGATCCGATTTTCCCTCGGCCTCATCTTTGTCTTCCGTCTCTTTTGCGAGGTCTGCTGCTTTCACGCTTTCCTCGAAAAACTCAATCTCCTCCGCCGGCTCGAAATCGACAACGGCCTCGATGTGTTCGACGTCGAGCGAGAAGTTTTCGGTTTTTGATAACGAGCTCTCTTCAAACTCGGCATCTGGGGTCTCGCGCTCTGGGGCCTCGCGATCTGGGGCCTGGCGATCTGGGCGGCCACGCCGTCGCGGGCGCGATTCGGCGCGTGCCGGTCGCTCTGCTTGTCCCGTGGAACTCGGCCCAGTTTCGCGCCGTCGACCCGCATCGACCGGCTGCCGGTGATCGGCCGGTGTCGCTGTACGGGTCTCTTGTTTTCCGCCGGGTAGATCGGTGGGTTGGGCCGCGTCCTGAGCGAGGCGGATGCCGAAATCGGTTGCCAAATCGTCCCAGCCGGGAGCTGTCGTTTTGGACATGGCCGCTTGCGAGGGCACGGCGCCCAAATCAGATGGCGTATCCTGCTGTGCTTCCTGGTTCTGAGCGGGCGGCTGTTGCAGCGCTTCGGCCTGGGGTTTGGCGCCCAGATCCGTAATCAGTTCTTCCCAATGGCTGTCTTTGCTTTGATCTGTCATACTCTCTTGCGTGGTTCGCTTTCTGGCGTGGTTCGCCGGACGCTCTGCGGTTTTTTCGAAATTGAGCCCCTGCAGGGCGGCCGACCCGCCTGGTCTAGGAATTCTGTATGATATGTCCTGGCGACGATCGCGCGAAGGCGTATTGCCCGCGACGGTCATTTGACCCCCTTGGAGGGGGTCTCTCACGGCAGGGACTGCCGCCGGGAGCTGGCTGGATGTTGATGCTGAGAATCTTATCTGTTGCTCTGCTGGCCGCCGTGCTGGTCCCGGACCGGGCGGATGCGGTCCGGGGCAAACGGCGTCGCGGCTGCTGTTGTGCCGGCCGGGTCCCGGTCTGGCGCGGCAGGCCGTGCGACAGGCAAACAGGTCCAGCGAACCCGGCTGGTGCCGAGGCGGGTGCGACGCAAAACCTGTTTGACGGCAAGACGCTGGCCGGCTGGAACATCGCAGACAAGTTTAGCTTTGCCAATCATGGAGATGTCCGCGTCCGCAACGGCAGGATCGAATTGCAGGCGGGCAGCCCGGCGACCGGAATCGTGTGGACTGGCCAGCCGCCGCGGAACGATTACCAGCTTTCCCTGGAAGCGATGAGGACCGACGGCAGCGATTTCTTTTGTGGTCTCACGTTCCCGGTTGGCGAAGAATACTGTTCGCTGATCCTGGGCGGTTGGGGGGGCGAACTGGTGGGGCTCTCCAATGTCGATGCAATGTCCGCTAACGAGAACGAGACGACCGCCTACGAACCATTTCAACAGAACAGGTGGTACCGCGTCCGGCTGCGGGTTGCCACGGGGCGGATCGAGGTCTGGATTGACCAGCGGCAGGTCATCCAACTTGAAACGGCCGGCCGCCGTTTTGATGTCTGGTGGGAACAGGAACCGGTACGACCGCTGGGTATCGCCACCTGGCACACGGCAGCCGCCTTGCGGAACATCAGGCTGCAGCGACTGGCCAGCCCGTGAGGCGCAAGCCGGGGCTGGCAGGGCGCAGGGAAAGGGAGAGAGCGAGCCAGCACGAGAGCACGGAAGGTCGCAGCGCGGCCTTCGGCCGCAACCAGAACATCGGGATTTTGAACAGAAGCAAACACGGTCCACGGCGGCCACAACCATGCTCTGTTTGCTCGATTAGCACATGTTCAAAAAACAGGAACAGCGGCTAAATTGGATGAGACACCTCCCGGTCGCCGGCTGGTATTCCGGCGAAGGAGCACCCCAGAAGCACCCCGGCTGCTCAAGCCCAACCCCAGGCGGAAACGCCATCCCTTCGCGTTAAGATAGCACTCAGCAGCCGGGGTGCTGACAACCACCGAGTGAAGGGTGAAGGGTGAAGGGTGAAGGGTGAAGGGTGAAGGGTGAAGGGTGAAGGGTGGTGGCGGGGGTGGTCGGCTGGGGATCGAGCGAATTGAGTTGAGGAGCGAGCCATGAGTGCTGAGGCGAATGCGGACAGGTCGCCGACTTATGTGGAAGAGGTCGAATTACGCGGCCACATCATTGACAGCCTCTTGCTGCCCAAGATCCTGGATTGCATCACCGCGGCTGGGGGCTCGTTCCTGATCAAACAGATCACGGTCGGCCAACACCGCAGCGACCCCAGTTTTGCGCTGATCGAAGTGGGCGCCCCTTCGGCCGAGCAGCTGCAGGATATCGTGGCAACGATCGGCGACCATGGTGCGGTGCCGACCCATTCCCAGGATGCGGTGCGTCAAGCAGCCGACATGGACGGGGCGTTTCCCCAGGGTTTCTACAGCACCACCAACCAGCGGACCGAGGTTCGCGTCGGCGGCAGATGGATAGCCGTGGCGGATCAGGAAATGGATTGCGGGATCATGATCGACGACAAACAGGGAACGGCCAGGTGCATTCCGATGATCGACGTGGTGGCGGGGATGCCGATCGTGATCGGCCATGCCGGCGTGCGTGTCCTACCCGAAGAACGGCAGGCTCAGGGGCGAGTGTTCGAATTCATGAGCAGCGATGTTTCCACGGAAAAACCCAAAGGCGCCGCGATGCGGCAGATCGCCCGCGAAATCATACACGCTCGACGCGCAGGGGGCAAAATCTGCGTCGTCGGCGGTCCGGCCATCGTCCACACCGGCAGCGGCGAACACTTCTGCCGCTTGATTCGCGCCGGCTACCTGGATCTGCTGCTGGCCGGCAACGCGCTGGCCACGCACGACATCGAACAGGCGATGTTTGGGACCAGCCTGGGAGTGCATCTGGAGCAGGGCCAGCTGGCCAAGGCGGGTCACGAGCATCATTTACGAGCGATCAATCAAATCCGCCGAGCGGGGGGGATCCGGAGGGCGGTGGAAGAGGGAATCCTGACCAGCGGGATCATGTACGAATGCGTACGCCACCACGTCGACTATCTGCTGGCCGGCAGCATCCGTGACGACGGACCCCTCCCCGAAGTCGTCACCGACGTCCTGGAGGCTCAGCGGATCATGCGCACCAAGCTGCGCGACATCACCTTCTGCCTGATGATCGCCACCACCCTGCATTCCATCGCGGTCGGCAACCTGCTGCCCTCCTGGGTCCGCGTCGTCTGTGTCGACATCAACCCTTCCACGGCCATCAAGCTGAACGATCGGGGCTCGTTTCAAACCGTGGGACTGGTGACCGACGTCCAACCCTTTTTGCGGGTCCTGGTCCAGGAGATCGAAGCCTTGGAGTCTGACACCCCGGCCAGCTCGTAAACGGACCGCCGGTCCGCTCAGCACACCCATTCCCCGCTGAGCCTGTCGCAATCAAGCAGGGGTGCCAGAAAGTGTCCCAGCAAGAGGAGGGGGAAACGAGTCAAGCCTTGCGTTGGCAACGCCCGAGATGGCTTGACTTTTCCGCTTATCCACCCTGTTCCTGGCTGATAATCTGCTCGCTGATCTGCAAGGCTCGTGAACGCAGCTCGTCCAGCTCGTCCATCAACCGTTCCAGCTTTTCCTGATTTTGCCCCTCTTTGCACATCTTGGCGGTCAGCTTTTCGTAGGTGCTGTTCCAGCTGAGCCACAGCATGAGGGCTTCCTGCCACTCAGATGCCTGCTGAGCGACTTCTGCCTCCTGATGCTCGGCCTCGTAAGCCCGCGCTTCGGCCACATCTTCCGGTCGGATGCGTGTCGAACGAAACGGGATCCGTTTGTCGCGCCGGTTGTGAATACCGCTGTGGACAGGCCGCTGGCGGTTGGAGGTGTCCCCCTGCTCGCTGGACGCCTGGGGGTTCCGCCTCACCGCAGGCGGATTCTTGTCCTTCGTGGTGGTTTTCATTCCTGCTCTCCCTCGCGGTTTCGAAAAATTGCCAGGTTTCCGTACCAACCTGAAACCAGCCAGAGGTTGCATCTCGTTTCCGACTCACGCTTTGAGCAGCTGCGGATTGAGCCAGTTAGGGATGGGACCTCTTCTCTGCACAATTATTTCAGCGCTGCTAGCAGCCGACAAGAGAAATTTTGCAAAAATTTCGCCGCGGGACGCTAAATTTGGCGACCTTTTCCAGATCATTTGGCCCTTTTTGCCCAGGCCGCCAGGTCCGGTATCGGGGAAACCCTGAGGGCAGGGCGAGTTCTGCCGTCCGGGACGCCGGACAGCCCGCCGGGGGCGGGAGGACGGGTCTGGGGGACCGCGGGGTCAGCGACAGCGCCCCGGGCCAGGCCGGGGCAAGAGGGACGGCCGACAGCGGGGTCATCCCGCGGGGTGATGGCGCGTCGGTCCGCGGGGGAAGTCAAGGTGTGGCGGACGCGGGTTGGTTGGTGCGAGCTGGTCCGCCTCATGGCGGCCGGGCGGGTGGGGGAGGTTGCACAGCTGCCGCCGGCCGGGACCGTTGAGCGGCGTAGCAAGTCCAGAGCGGCGCACCGAGGTGGCAAGCATTGGGTGCGACGCGGTTTCAGAGCTCGTCCAGCATGGCGTCGAACTCTTCGACGGGGATCGCGGCCGCTGTGCTGAAAGAGATCCCGGTCATTTTACTGAGGGCCATGGAGGCCTTCATGGCGTCGGTCATACGTTCGAATTCGACGATAAAGATCAGGTCGTGTTCGCCCAGCAGCGCGTAGATTTCGCGAGTCTGCCCGCCCAATTCTTCAATCAGCTGTCGGGCCTGCTGCGTCCGCCGACCGCTCATCTTCTGAATCGCATCTGACGAATACTTGCCTAACAGAAAAAACTTGTTCATCGCCGTTACCCTCCGTTGCTTGCATGGGAAGCCGTTTACGATACGTGCAAATTCACCGGTCCACAACCCTGACCCAGGTCCGGGCTGCGGCGGATGGCCTCGGTAACAAACCGCTTGGCCTGCCAGACCGCATCGATCAGCGGGGCGCCGCGGGCCAGCTCCGCGGTGATGGCGGCAGAGTAAACGCACCCGGTCCCGTGCGTATTGCGGGAGTCGATTCGCGCGGCCTGGATGCGATGGATCTGCCCACCGCACCACAACACATCCGTGGCGCTGTCCGCCAGGTGACCCCCTTTGACCAACACGTTGGCAATGCCCTGAGCGCCAATTTTACCAGCCGCCGCTTCCATGGACGGCAGATCGTGTACCTCGATCTTTGCCAGCACCTCGGCTTCGGCCAGATTGGGTGTGATCAGGCAAGCACACGGCAATAATTGCTCGCGCAACACGACCAGGGCGTCTTCGTCGATAAGCCGAGCACCGTGTTTGCTGATCATGACCGGATCAATCACGAAGGGAAAATCAAAATCCACCGCCCGGCTGGCCACCGCCGCAATCACCTCGGCGCTGCCTAGGGCCCCCGTCTTGGCCGCCGCCGGAGAAAGATCCGACAGGACACTGTCCAGTTGCGCGACCACGAAATCCGGGTCCATCACCCGCACTTGACTGACCGTCACCGTGTTTTGCACCGTCAGTAACGTCACGATACTGGTGCCGTAGACCTGCCGCTGATGGAATGTCTTTAAATCGGCCTGCAACCCGGCACCTCCGGAGGGATCCGAACCAGCGATTGTCATGGCGACGGGGATCATCAGGCCAAGTATAGCGGCCCAACCAGCCGCTCTACACCGCGCAACAAACATGGCTGCCTGCGCAGAATGGATAAACCGTATAACAAGCCAAGGGGGAACCGCCAATTTCCCCTGGCAAACGCACCGCTAGCAGAAGTCGGGCCGAGACCTGGTTGCAACCAGGCAGGGCTGATTTAGAATTAAATGTGACCCCTTACCCTACCCTGACGCGGACTCTGACCGGAGAAAAGAACCCATGAAAATCCAGATTGTCCTGGCTGCGACGCTGATCCTCGGGCTGGTTGGCAGTGCGAACCTGGTTTGTGCTGACGAAGACGAACATATGTCGCTGGAGGCGCGGATCGCCGCTTTGGAAAAGCAGCTGAGCGAGATTGAGACGCAGCTGTTGAAGTTGGACTTCATCGCTGTTGAGCTCGCCAAGCTCAGCGGCACTCAGCCCCCTGAAGCGGCGGCCACCGCTCAGGCCATGCTCGACGGACAGACGTCGCCCGCCGCTCGGCAGACGGCTGGTCGGGAGGTCGAGCTGCCTTTCCTGCCGGGTGAGGCCGATGAGGATACGGCGTCAGAGCCTACGGACGATGAGGAGCTGCTGTCGTTATTTGGCGAGGACGACCAGTCGGACCTGTCCGAGGCCGACACGCCCCAAACAAAAACTGCTCAACCACTGGCCGCCGAAGACCGGTCCTCCGCTGGCAGCCCGCAGCAGCGGGTGGCCCGCATCGAGCAGGTGGCGACCAACATCCAGACGCGGCTGAACATGCTGGACGACATCGCCGAGCGGCTCGATACGCTCGCTCGCCAATCCCCAACAGCCGACCCGCTGCGGACGGCCGCCAAACCGGCGATCCCGCTGACGGACCAGGCAGCCACGGCCGATTCCCAGGCGTCGAGCGGTGTCCTGGTGGTCAACAATTGGACCGGCGTCGTGCACTGGATCACCGTCAACGGGGCTCGGGTCCAGATCAACCCCGGCCGCAACCGCGTCCCCGCGGACTACGGCGTCGTGACCACGCAGGTGGGCGAGCAGGAGATACGGTGGGAGCCGGCCAACTGGCAGAAAGTCGGCGATCAATACGAACTGGTCCTGGACTTAAAGCCGTAGCCCCCCCAAAAAACCGCTCGCCACGCTCGAACACAAGTCGGCCAAAAGGGAACCCTTCAGCCGACTGGCGGCGCGCGGCCTGCTGGAGCCGAATTCGTGAGAATTCGGATCGTCTGGGCGGTAACCAAGGCAAGCTACTGAAGTCTCACGACTTCAGCTACCAGTCGGTCCGTGTTTAGCCCGGTTGGATGGCCAGTAAAATTCGGGCGGCAAGAAAATCGATGACTTCGGGGCCGCCTAACGGGGGGTCGGGAGTCTTTTTCGCCACGGAAAAACCCGGCATCGACAGATAGTAGGACGGGTGGCGAAAAAGACTCCCGACCCCCTCCGGCTGAATTCCACGACATTCCCTGCAGGCTCGCCAAGCAAAGCCACACCCNNAAAGACTCCCGACCCCCTCCGGCTGAATTCCCTGAAGGCTCGCCAAGCAAAGCCACACCCGCCACGGCCGTCACGCCGCGTCAGCTGCGTTCGCAGCTTCCTGTTTTGAGGTATCGTCTTTCGTTCTTGGGTATCCAGTAGGTCTTCTGATTTTCGCAGTCGTTGGGGTCGATCTCGTCCGGATCCCAACGCTGGACGTCCCCGCCGTGCATCAAGGCGTTCACTTCTCCGACGTGTCGGGGCGCGACCATCGCTTGCCAGTCGTCGGTCAGCGGATGAAAAACGACTTCGGCAACGTCTTTCCGGTAATCCAGGAGCATGATCCGGCCTCCGTCCAGGGTGGACATCTGCAGGACCCGCGGGTTGACTCCGTAGTCAATTGGATCTCGCCGACCGACAGGGCATTGCCAGACGTCTTCGGAGCTTTGCAGGGCGGCGTTGAGCGCATTCTTGAATTTCGAGGGACTGCCTGGATCGGGCTGAAGCTGCGAGGGCGGGACATGCTCTTTGACCTTCTGCAGGGCCAGGCCGATCTGGCGGAGGTTGTTTGCACAGGCCGACGCCCGGGCCGAGGCGCGAACCATCCCCACCGCCGGCAAAATCAGCGCGACCAAAATGCCGATGATGGCGACCACCACCAGCAGTTCGACCAGCGTAAAACCGTCCCCGTGCCGGTACCCACGATTGCGCATCACGGCCATTCTTTTTGGCATCCTTTTTGGTTTAGATGAGGCTGCCCCCACGGCCTCGCGACCTGCCGGTTTTGTGCCGAGTGCCAGCCGCTGCCCTCGGCGATTCGTGACGAGCCGGGCCAAGCCACGCGTGGTGGATCGCAGCTGGCCTGGGCGATCAGGCCGGGCACCATCGGCTGAGTCCCTGGCGGATCGACGCAGCTGCCGCATGCCAGGGAGACGGGACGCAACCGGACAGGCTGATGTAATTATCCAGGCATCGCCAAACAGCGTCAAGTCGCAGAGCCGTTTCAGCTTTCGTCGGCGGATGGGTCGTCGGCGGGTGGATCGTCAGCGGGAGATGTTTCCAGGTGCCTGAAGTCGACTGCATCGTTGGCCTGCAGATTCAAATCGTTTAACGAGACCGGACCGTACGCCGCCTGCACCTTGGCCACCACCGCTTTTTCAAACTTTCGATCGGTGCGATTCATGTACCAGACGCCGACCCAGACGCCGATCAGCGCGACGATAAACAGGCCGCCTGCGATCACGCCGGCGACCAGATTGGCATCGGCGGGGGGTTCCCGTTCCCAGATCGGCCGCCGCCCGATCAGCAAGGGCGCATACCGACGCCGGGGCTGGCCATCGGCCAGCTGTTCGGTTTCGAACGCCCAATGTTTGAGAAAGAACCCGGCCACGCGCAGGTCTTCGTGCACGTTGTCGCCAGTGGGCATGCCCTCGGGAAGTTCCAGCACGCAGACGGTGGCCGGATGGGTCCAGGTCACGCGATCGACTTCTTCTTCTCCCGCGGCGCCCTTATCCGCGTGCGCCTTGATGATCTTCAGCTTGCCTTCCAGTTTGACCATCATGTCGATCTGATAGTATTTGCGGATCCCAAACCGCTGGACAATTTCGCGGTCTTGAATCCGCACCGGAACGATGCGATGTGCCGTCCCGCGGTACATTTTTAACGTCCCCACGTGGGATGAGGGATCGTGCAACAATGGAAAAAACTCGTGGGCCCGCTGCTTGTTGGCGTGATCGATCCGCAACTGCAGCCGGCGCTGCTGACGATCCAGGGAGTCGATCTGGCGGGCCAGCTGCTGCGGTTCCGCGGCCTGCTTCTGGCGCAGCTTCGCAGTCAATTCCTCCTCCTGCTGCTGCAGCGTCCGTTGGGCTTTCATCAATTCCCGCGTCTGGTAAACGACGTCGTTGTAGGCGCGTCGCAACAACTCCGCCGATCCCGCAAGCTGGACCGAAGCCAGCATTTGGTAAAAACATTCCTGTTCCCTGGCCTCCAGGGGGCGCTTCTGCCGCAGGCCGTCCAACAGCCCGATATCCATGCCCAGATCGCCCAGAACCGTATTGGCATGCCACGCCAGCCGGCGGGTGATGAACATTAGCGGTGCGACTTCCGCAGCACCGGGGCCACGCTGAACAAACAGGCCCTGGAAGCTGATGGTTTCGTCCAGGGCCTCAGTTAAATCCCAGCGAGCCGGAACCTCCAGCGCGTAAATCACGGCGGGCACCTCCGGCGAGCCGACCCATGCGTCGCAGCGAAAGAAGTGCGGAATTTCGAGGCGGGAGGCCAAGGAGTCGGCAACTTCGATCTTGCGCGCCATCACAACGCGGCCCCGAATGCTGAAGGCCCGCAGGCGATAGGCCGCCCCCTCCCGGACCAGCTGGTGCAAATCGTCCAGGGCCCGGGCCGCATGCTGGACGTTCAGGCGCGGGATGCGGCCAAAGCGGTACAAGAGCCGCAGCAACAATGCGCTTGAACCCTCGTCCTGCCCCGCAAACAGTTCGTCCGCCACCGGCTCCAGCACTTCCGGAGTCAGCTCGAATTCCCGCAGAATCACATGGGGAGCCACCGGCTGGTCCGGCCCACCACGCTCGCCGTCCGAAGGCAGTACCCCGCGGGTTCGCGGCGGCAGGTAGCGGTCGGCCGAGGGACGCGGCGGGGGCTCGCCGACGGCCGACCGGCCGGCAGCCGGCGGCTGGTCGGCTGTCTGCCCGGATCCCTCTTCCGCAGACAACACCTTACCCGGCTCAGCAACCGGCGGCTCGGCCGCTGCGAACCGGCCACCGCAGACTACCGCGACCGCCAAGGCACCGACCCACCCTGGCAGCAGGCGGCCGGCAGGCGACCGCCTGGTGCACAGCGGGCTCGGATCCCGGCCGTTGCTGGCCACGCCGGCCAGCCAACCGGCCGCACCGCGGCAGCGGCCCTGGCCGGCCCGCAGATGGGTCATTCGCCCAGGCACCGCACGGTTTGTCCCAGACCCCGGGCTCGCCAAGGTCCGCCCCGCGGGCTGTTCTGGATTGCTCATCTGCCTGCCGCCGTTTGCGTCGTCGGTTGCGTCTTCGGTTGCGTCGTCGGTTGAGCGGAGTTGTTGGTGGCGGGTCTCCCGCCGCCTACTGCCGCGAGGACAGCTCGCGAAGTTGCTCGGACACCGTCGGACCCGCTTGGATCTCCTGCAACCGGGAAATCGCCTCCGGGCTGGGCTCGCGCACAGCGGCCCGGCCGCGGTCGACAAATAAAGATTTGCTGCGACGGTAAACGAGCACTGCAATCAGAGCGGCCGCCAGCGCCGCGCCGCCGCCCAGCCCGATCAGGACAGGCAAAGTGGGCAGGTAGGCTTCGCCGGCCGCCTGGGGATACCAGTGAAAATCACCCGCGAGCATGACCGGTGCCAGCAAGGGGCCCAGGTCCGAAGGATAGTTCCAGACCTTGTAGAAGAAACCGGTGACCTCGATCTGCTGGTTGTCGACATACTGCCCCAAGGGAAACCCCACCGGTTTTTCCCGCGAAAACAAAATCAGCGGGCGGTTGGGGCCGTCTTCCAGACGCAACACAAAACGGTAGATCCCATCCAGACCAACCCGGTTTTCCTCGTAGGCGATCCACTCAGCCCGCTTGACCGTACCGCGCACGGTCACCAGGTGCCCGCGATACACCTCCGGTTGTTCGAACAGCTGCCCAAAAGTCACCTCCCCTGTCGAGGATTGATGGATCAGTTTCGGCGTGTTGTTGCCCAGCACCTCCAACAAATTAAACCAGGCTTGACCATCTTCCATAAACGGCGAGTTGTCATGGATCTCTGCCAGATAACTGGCTTCCACGCCTGGAAAGAATCGATCGGCGTCCTGCTGCAGGGGATCAAACGCCGGCAGAATACGGATGGTATCGTCCGGCTCGGCAGCGACCGGTGGCGGCTGGTAGGAGGTGTCGTAATCGTGGTTGGGTGTCCTTTGGGCGGGCTGATCCTGTTCGCCGGTCAACCAGTACCAGTTGCGCGGATCCCGCGCCTCGCCGATCAGCAGCAGGACCAATCCCAGGGACATGACCAGCATCAGCAGCCGCAGCTGTTCCCGGCGGCTGAAATAATTGCGCGGTGGTTTTGCATTTTTTGTTGGGTGCACGTTGGTATTCTATCTGCGTGCCAGAACGCGAACAAGCGAAACAGAATCTGCATCGACGTTTCCGAGCGATCGATCGATTTCCCGCACAACGCCCCGGCACGTGCGGCCCCGCGGATCCCGACACAGGTCGCTCACCGGGGCGTATCGAGCGGGTCGCTCTGGACGAAAAGTTTCCTAGACACTCGGCGCTGGATCCGCGGCAGTTCTCTGGGTGCCTGCAGACCCCGCAGGATCGTCCCCCCCGCTGGGCCGGCTGGGACCGTTCGATCCTTCAAAAAAATGGCCGCCAGCCGCGGCCCGGCTGGGGTCCGCGATCGGCCGCCGCGCGGCTGGCTTTCGACTAAGTCTTGGTTTAGATTGAAGTTACTGCCTGACCGCCTGGCCTGGGGCGGACGGGGCGGGGGCCGGCAGCAGGATCGGGGGCGGTGGGGAAAGCCGTGGGGCAATAAGCGGAACCATCTTTTACGAATAGGAAACCAAGAGGAGGCCCGTTTTGGCGCTCAACCACGCCCAGTTCCAGAAAATGGTAACTGAGCATGGACCTGCCCTCTACCGAACGGCGTATCGCCTGGTGGGCGACGTTCAGGAGGCGGAGGATCTGGTGCAGGAGGCCTATCGGTCTGCCTGGAGCAGTCGCCGCCGATTCGAAGGGGGCCGGGGCGAGCGGGCCTGGCTGATGGCTATCCTCCGCCGCCGCACGATCGACCGCTGGCGGAGGCGGCCGCAGCCTGGCGTGATGCGCGAGGGCAGTTTGCCGGAGGTAGCTGTTCCCGCCGAGGATTTTTCTCATGATGAGTTTAGCGACGAAATGCAGCAAGCGCTCTGCCAGCTCTCCCCGGATTTGCGCGAAACGTTGCTTTACGTCGTGGTTGGTGAATTGACCCATCAGGAAACGGCCGACCTGTTGGGCATTCCGTTGGGGACGGTATTGTCCCGAGTGAGCCGCGCCCGCAAGCAACTACGCTCGGCCTTGCTGGCCGCGGTACATGACTGATAGAGACGGATTGAAGGGTAACGGCCGCCAGCGTTGACTGAACAAGTGCCTTCCGAAAACCTGCCTTCCGACAACCAGCCTGGCGAGGACTGGTGCGCAGATCAACTGCGTCGTGTGCCCCTCCCGGACGGGCTGCTCAAGCGGCTGCGGACGGCTGCCGTGGCCAGTGACGAACAGTTGGATGCCGCCTTGCGCGAAGTACCCCTGCCGGCAGGGCTGGCAGACAGGTTGGCCGAGGCCGTTCCCGTGGCCGACGCGGCTGTGGACCGTGCGGTGGCCGACGTCCCGCTGGGACCTGGCTTGTTGGATCGGCTGCGTACGATTCCCGAATATACGCACCCGCATGTCGAGTCGTGGATGCGCGACGTGCCGGTCCCGGATCACTTGCTGGACCGGTTGTCCCGGATCCCGTTTGCCGTGGCACGGCCGTCCGCCGCGGCCCCTGCAGCTCGCCGCCCCAGCTGGCGAGAGGGTCTGCAAATCGCGTTGGCGGCATGTTTGCTGTTGGCGATCAGCGTCTCCTACCTGGTCGCCGTGGGCAGTTTCGTGGCCACGGCCTACCGCCGCTCGACAGAGGACGCCCTGGCGATCGCCTTGCGCGAGCCTTCGCTGTCGCTGGAAGGCGAGTTGGTCCAGCCGGTAGAGGCCCTGATCACCCACGCGGCGGCGGACGAGATGATCACCCTGGTTCNNTGCCGCCGCCAGACCCGCCGCTGGACTTCACCCCCGTGGCGGTCACCAGGGACTTTCTGGGGGACCTGCCACGCTGGCTTGGCGAGGCGTGGGCCCAAAGGTTGAGCGACGCGCCGTTGCCGGAGCGGGGCCCCCTTTTGGCGACTCCCCTTCCCGACAAAGCCGTCACCTTGCGGCGCGTCGAGGACATCTCCGTTGCCGCGGGCAGCATCACCCCCCCGCTGCTCGACCCCGAATTGATTTTGTTTCAAATCATCGAGGGCGCGCATCCGTTCCAGGATCCGTCGGCGGATCCATCGCTGGCGACCTGCACCGTACCGCTGGGCGCGACAACCGCCAGTTACGACGCGGCCGTGCGCCTGGTCCGCGACTTTGTCCAATCCGGCTCGGCCGATCGCCGCCGCCTGAAAGCCACCCTGGCTCGACAGGTGCGGACCGAGGAATTCCTGGCGGCCATCGACTATCCGGTCGCAGCGGCCGACCAGGGCACGCTGGCCGTCCGCGCCTTTGGCGGTCCGTCCCCTTGGGGCGAGCCTGGCTGTCGGATGTTGCAGGTCGTAACGACCGCCGGCCAGCCGGTCGGCGCTGCCGCAGATGGCCAAACAAGGCTGGCGTCCGCTGTGCGTTTAACGGTCCGCTTCGACCCCCAAACGGTTGCTGAATATCGCTTGTTGGGACACGAAGCAACTTCCACGGTAGGGTTGCTGGACGTCCCCGTCGAAGTCAACCTGCGGCCGGGCCAGACGAGTGTGGGACTGTTCGAGCTGCGATTGAAATCGTCCTCCCGCGACCCGGTCGGTTGGGCGACCCTGACCTGGTACGACCGGGAGGCTGAATTCCACCAGTTACGTCAGCCCATCGGACGTCTGCAGTTTGCCTCCACATTCGCCGAATCCGCCTTGCCCTTGCAGGTGGCCGTCCTGGTGGCGGAGACGGCCGAGTTGTTGCGCGGTTCGCCGTTTGCCCAGCGGCCACACAGCTCGTTGAAGGCCGTGCGCCAGATGGCCGAGCAGGTGGACCCCGCCTGGCAGGAGGAACCGTCGTTTGCTGCCTTTGTGAGCTTCCTGGAAACGGCCCTCCAGGCCGGACTGCGGTAAGCCAGCCGACCCGCGCCGGGGCGTTTGGGGGTCCTGGCTCGTTTTTCGTCCGGGGCGAGGACAGGTCGAGCGTGGTGGGGCGCAAAAACCGCTCGATTTGCCGGCAGCGGTCGGGACGATCCGCTGGTCGTGTGGGCTGGGCCGCCAGCACGCCCCCGCGTGGGGAGCGGCAGATCGAGCGGCCGGACGGGCGAACGGTTGATGGAAACCAGCACACGGTATACCTTGTAAATAAGAGAAACCAGCGTGAAACGGGGGCGGCTTTTCGTGGGGGTCCGCCAGCAGCGATCGCAAGTTTGACCAAGCTTGTGCCGCTCGACCTGCCGCGGCCGACCCGCCGGGTTCGCGCTGGGGGGAGTACGACAGATCGCGGTGGCACCCACGAGGGGCTTTCCCGATCGAGCCCACGTTGGGCAGGACACCTACTTGTTGGTTGGAATGCGAATCATGCGCAAACTGTCAGGTCCTGATGCTGGGGTAAATTTAAGTGGGAATTTGGACAGGTCGCCGCCGCACCGCGTGTTTGCCCGTCTCCCCCGCCAGGCCGCGGCCCGGCGGGGGTGGAGCGGCCTGGGGTGGGCTCTGGGGATGGTGCTGTTTTGTGCGATCCATGCCGTCCCGGCCTGGGCGATCGAGGAACCTGAGCTGTTCCTGGCCGAATTGCGGGCCCGCGGCTATTTCGATACGGCCATCGAGTACATCGACAGCATCGCTCAGACCGATCTGGTCAGCGAAGATTTCAAGAAAAGTATCCCTTATGAAAAGGCCATCCTGCTGGCCGCTCAGGCATCCACGGTCCCGGACGCAAAGCAGCGCGACGCCATTTTGAAGGAGGCGATTGACTCCTTCAAAACCTTCGCCGAGGACCAGCCCAATCACGAGAAGGCGCTGGACGTGCGGATGCAGATCAGCAACGTCTACCTGGCCATGGGCATGGCAAAACTTCAGGAAGCAGCCCGGCCGAATGCCGACGCAAAAGGCCTGAACAGCGAGGCGCGCACATTAATCACCGCAGCCCTGGATGAGGCGGTGGCGGCCGAAAAGGTCATTCAGGAGGAACGCATCCCGCTGGAAAAGAAAAAGCCGAAGGAAGAAAAGCTGATAGCGCGACGAGACTATCTGCGCGTCGCTTGGCTCAGGTCGGAACTGCTGCAGGCCACGCTGCAGTACGAACTGGCCGCAACGCACAAGCCGGGCAGTAAGGAGCACCAGCAGCAATTGGAAAAGGCGCGAGCGGAATTCGCCAAGCTGGCCGAAAAACACTCGGGCCGCTCTGCCGGCTTAATCGCTCGTCTCCGCGAAGCCCAATGCCTGGTGGAATTGAAACAGCACGAAAAGGCGCTCAATGCCCTGGTCGACTTCATCGACCTGCCCGACAATCCGCCGCAATTGCGCGAGATGAAGCTGGAGGCCGTCCGCTACGGGATGGAGGCCAGCATTGGGCTGGGCAAGCTGGACGACGCGCTGAATAAGAGCGGTATCCAGCTGCGCAGCCACGAAAAGAATTTACCCCAAGGCCAGGCGGTGCTCTATTTCGAAGCGGTCGCCCGGAAGGCCAAGGCGGACGCCGCCCCGGACGATCCCCAAAGCGAGTCGGAACGGGAAGAAGCCACCAAACTGGCGGAAGCACTGGTCAAGAAGGCCAGCGGTCAGTGGCAGAGCCGGGCCCGGGAGCTGCTGGTCGAACTGGGGGGCCAGGTCGAAGCCCCCAAGGAAAAGCCACCGGAAACGTTCGGCGAGGCAATCCAGCAGGCGAACACCGCCTTGCAACAGCGCAAGCTGCTGGCGGCTCAGCTGGACAAGGCAGACGAAGAGCAGAAACCGGAGATTCAGAAAAAAATCGATGAACAATTGGGCAAGGCCTTCGACCTGTATCAAACCGCCGTCGCCTTGGCCGACCACGAGACGCCTCTGTTGAAGTTGGCCCAGGTCCACAAAGCCATCTGCTACCTGTTCTGGGATCGAGGCGACCATTTACGCGCCGCAGTCGTCGGCGACTATTTGGCGCGACAATTCCCCAAAGACGAAAACGGCAAATTCGGCAGCTGGATCGCCTTCAACGCCTGGATGGTCGAATACAACAAAGTAAGCAACGATCGCAGCTACGAAATCGAGCAGATGCGGCGGTTTGGCCGCAACATCATCCAGCGCTGGCCCGATTCCTCAGAAGCGATCGCATCCCGATTCCAGCTGATGAACTTCGCCATTCGAGATGGGGAAATTGACGAAGCGCTGGACCACCTCAATGCCATCCCAT
>WVZU01000177.1:0-3384 GCA_011772275.1 Planctomycetales bacterium
AGCGTGATTGTCGTCTGGCTGCCTGTTGAGGCCTAGATGGCAGAGGATTCGGAGCCGCAATCCGTCAGCGAAAATTCCCCCGCGATCGACCCTGGGTTCCCAGTGGCATCTCCCCAAAGCCGGCGGACCTTGCCAGCCGCCCCCCCTGGCCGGTGCCCCGCATGGCAGCCGCGATGACCCGCGGAAGGGCCTGGACTTTTTTCGTGATTCACAGGCTGGGTACCGGGGAAAGTTGGCCGCCGATCGGCAGATGATCGTGGCCCCTCCGATACGGTCGGCCGCCGCCCCGACGGGAAAAGGGGTCTGCGGAAAGCGGCCGTCTACCTTCGTGGTTCTTCGGGGAATTTCCTGGCCCGCTGCCCCGAAGCGGTAATCTCCTGCCAGGTGCAGCGGCCTGACGCAGGGCTGCCCTGAGTGTTGATCCCGAGGGCTTTTCTGTTCTCCGCTCTCGCATCTGGCAGGCGGAAAAGCCAACGGAATCACTTGAGTGGGTTGGTGTGGATGCCTGCGGGATGGACCGGCCGACGGGAAGTCTGTGGCGGCCGGCCCTGCAAGGCGGGGTCAGCGTCCTGAGAAGGATCAACGTGATCTGGGCCGATTTATCCGAACCTTGGGAAAATGCCAGCCGCCCGTCGCCCTTGATCGCTGGTCGTCTGGCCAGCACCCCTTGCAGCCGATCGCCAACGGGTTCCCCTACGGTGGCCGTATAGCCTAAGGCCATAGCGGCCAATAAGTTCGGTTCTTTGTCGGGATTGACGTTCTAAACCGACTATTTGCCAAGATCTGCGCCGCGGGGCACCCGGTCAGCTGGAGGTCGGCATTGCCGACGGCTTTCTGCTGGAATAATTTTTGACCCGTAAATAGAATGGATTTAACGGTCTGTGCGCGACCGCCCTGCGCTTCTCGTAATCTCGCAGGAATGGGGAACAGAAAGAGTATCCGCACCCATTCGCATTTGGCTGACTAGGCATTGTCGTGACGTGCCGTGGACTTTGATGATCGGGTAGCGATTTTCCAGGAGCCTAAAATGACTTTTCGCAGTCCAGTTCTCGGCTTGGCCGCTGTGTGCCTCATGTTTCTATCCACGGGGCAGGTTTGTGCGGCGGATTCACCGGTCGAGGTTAGTGTGCAGAGAACCCAATTGGACAACTTCCGTACGCCGGATGGGGAGGGTTATTTTGTATTAAGCATCCGTCCACAGATCACGGGGCAGTCCGAAAGGCCCAGCGACCTGGTAATCATGGTGGACACATCGGCCAGCCAAGTGGGTCAGCACCGCACGGCGGCGCTGACCGCTCTGAATGCGATGCTGGCCAAGTTGGCTGTGCAGGACCGCGTGATGTTGATGGCGGTGGATGTGACTTGCGTTCCTTTAACCGAAGGTTTCGTATCTGCCGGCAGCCAGGCCCTGGGTGAGGCGGTCGACACGCTGCAGCGGCGTACTCCGCTTGGCTCTACCGACATGGCGCAGGCCATGTCCGAAGCAGCTGCCGTATACGGGGCAGCGGATGGTCGGCGGCGGGCGGTCGTGTATTTAGGCGACGGCATGAGTCGCACCAGGCTGGTGGGAAATACCAATTTTGAGGACTTGGTGAAACGGCTGGTGGAAAAACGAATATCGGTAACCAGTTATGCCGTGGGGCCGGAAACGGATAACGAGCTGTTGGCCATCTTGGCCAACTATACGGGTGGCCAGCTGGTCCTGGACAGTAAGGAACTGGACCTGTCCCAGGTCGGCAAGTATCTGGCTACCGCGGCCACCGCGCCGGTGATCTGGCCCAGCAATCTGCGGCTGTCGGAAAAACTGACGGAAATCTACCCGGCGGTGATGCCACCTCTGCGTGGCGACCGGGAAACGATTGTATTTGGCAAGGGGGACGGGTCCGGTCGCCTCGATATCCGCTTTGTGGCGGAAGTCGACGGCAGCTCGGTCGAAGTGGTGGCAGAGGCCACGGGTAGCCCGGCGGAGGACGAAAACAGCTACCTGGCCGGATTGGTCAGGGTGGCTAAGAAGGGAGGACACGTGCCCACCCTGGGAACCAGGGGTTTGGTTCTGACCAAACAGATGGTTCGTGATGGCGTGTACCAGTTAAATCGGCTCAGCAAAAACGCATTGGCCTCTGGTAATTTTTCCGCCGCAGGCCGCCTGGCCGAGGTCGCGTTGCAGACCGATCCGGTCAATAACGACGCGGAGGTTATTCGCGGTGCGGCCCAACGGGGACTGATCGAGGATGCCGTGGGGGGTGGCGAGGCGCTGAACGATGAGGACGATGCCTTGTTCGAGGATGCCATTGCGGCTAGCGGCGGGGCGATCGATGCCGAACAGCGGCAGCGCCAGGTTTACGCAGACGTCGTGAAAGTCGACGTGCAAAAGAGACTGGAAGAAGCTCGTCGCCAGATGGCGGACGATCCGGAATCGGTGGAATCCGATCTCAAGATGCTGCTGGCCGACTTGCTGGATGAAACCGAAGTCGATGCCGATGTTCTGGACCAGTTAAAAAATCAGGTCAGGACGGCGATTCGCGAGGCCGGACGTCGCAAGTACCGGCGGGCTGAACAACAACGGGAACGCATGGATACGGTGGCCGCCACCACGGCTCGTCAAAGAGCACTGGACGAAGCTCAGCGTCGCCGCGACCGAGTTGCCGTGTTCATGGAGCGATTTCACTCGCTGATGATAGAGCGTCGCTATGCGGAAGCGGAAAAAGCGGCAACCCGAGCATTTCGGATTGAACCGGATGACCCGGCGGTCACGGCCGCGTCGATTGTCTCGAATTTTAAGGAAAATTATGAGGATTATGTGGCCACGCTGGAAGCCCGCAATCGCGGCTTTGTGGATACGCTGAACCTTGTGCAAAAGGCCGCAATCCCTTTCGCCGGAGAACCGCCTATGGTGTATCCCCCGCAAGCGGAGTGGGAAAAATTGACGCGGCGGCGTGAAAAGTATGGGGAGGTTGACCTGAAGGAAAAGAAGCCGGCGGAAAAGAAAATTCTGGAAGAACTGGACAAGCCGACGCTAATGGACTTCGAAGAAACGCCGTTGGTGGAAGTGATCGAATATTTGGAGGATCTGCACGGCATCGAAATCCAGTTGGCGACCAATGCCCTGGAAGAATTCAACATCGATACCGATACGCCCGTCACGATCGACGTCCGTGGCATTTCTTTGCGATCGGCGCTGCGATTGATGTTGGACTCTTTGGAGCCGGACCTGACGTATTCGATCAACAACGAGGTCTTGATGCTGACTACCAGGGAAGCGGCCGAAGAGAACCTGGTGACGAAAGTTTACCCCGTCGCGGACCTGGTGCTGCCGGTTGTGTTGTCCGGTTTTGCTGGGTCCGGGGGTTTTGGCGGTGCCGGTGCCCAGACCGGATTCGGCGG
>WVZU01000177.1:3461-3815 GCA_011772275.1 Planctomycetales bacterium
TTGGCGGTGGGGGCGGGGGCTTCGGATTTTAAACGGCGGCCACCTGAGCAGCCGAGGTTATTTTGTTGAGCGAAGATAAATGATGGTTGTTGCCTTGCGGGGCGTTTCACTCGAAGGAACCAGGCCCCTGCGGTCATGGAGCAGAAGTGTCATGGAGCAGAAGTAATGATCCACCTTGATGTCGTCCGGTGCACAAGCCGGCCATACTTGCCGGTAATCGCGTGGGCCATTTGTGGCCTGCTGTTCGGCCAACCCCTGGTTGCCGCCGGAGCCCAACCACAGGCCCCCACGATTTTTGCCAGAAAAACCCCGCCCGCGGCGGAAGCGACCCACACGCCACCCACCACAGCGGCT
>WVZU01000120.1:0-2004 GCA_011772275.1 Planctomycetales bacterium
TCATCACCCCGGCATAAATGCCGGGGCTCAGAGCGGGGGTGGCTTGCTCTTTAAAATGGGATCCATGTGATATGAAAGTCCAACCGGCCCCGACGCATACTCGCATGCTGCCAAACAATTACCATCCGTGTAATGCACCCCGGAATTGCCGGTCCGCTGTAAATCGCTTGTCGCCAGGTAACGGCTGATTTACAATAAACAGTAGGCCCGGCTGGGTTGAGTGGGTCGGGTGGGGTGCGTCTTCGCTGGGCATCCGGGTAACGTCGGCGGGCGGGGTTGGGGTGAGCCTCCCCTGGAGTAACACGATGGTTCCACGGTCAATTCGACAGGGGGTGGGCCTGCTGACCGCCAGCTGGATGTTGCTCGCGGCCTTCGCCGTGTCTGCGGCTGAACAACCGGCCGACGGTGGGCAGGATCCACCGGTTCGCGACACAAAAGCCGCGGACGACTATTACCAGTTGNNCAGATTGAACGCAATTACGTCCAGGACGTCAGCCGGCGGGAACTGATCGAGGCGGCCATCGAAGGCATGGTCGGCCGCCTGGACGCCCATTCCAGCTATATTCCCCCCAAGGACGTGGACGTTTTTCGGTCCAGCGTCGAGAGCAAGTTCGGCGGCATCGGGATTCACCTGGCCATCGAGGATGACAAGCTGACAGTCATCAGCCCCCTGGTCGGTGCCCCGGCGTACCAGCAAGGCGTACTGGCCGGCGACCACATCGTCGAAATCGAGGGCGAATCGACCCAGGGCATCACCCTGGATAGTGCCGTGCGGAAGCTGAAGGGCGATGTCGGTACGACCGTCATGATCACGGTCCAGCAGTCTCCCCAGGCGGAACTTCGCCAGATCACCATCCGCCGGGCCCTGGTGCGTGTGGAAACCGTCCTCGGGGCGAGGCGCAACGAGGACGACAGCTGGAACTTTCTCCAAGACGCGGAAAAAGGGATTGGCTACGTGCGAATCAATGCCTTTAGCCGCGATACGGCCCGCGACCTGCGGAAGGTGCTGGACGATCTGAAATCCCAGAACCTGCGTGGCCTCGTGCTGGATTTGCGCTTGAATCCGGGCGGGCTCCTGACGTCGGCCATTGAAATCTGCGATCTGTTCGTCAGCGAAGGCCTGATTGTCAGCACGAAGGGTCGCAATGCGAAAGAGCGTAGTTGGAAAGCGAAAGCGGAGGGGACCTTCGAAGGCTTTCCGATCGCCGTGCTGATCAATCGATTCAGCGCCAGTGCCAGCGAAATCGTGGCAGCCTGCCTGCAAGACCACCACCGTGCCGTTGTCGTTGGCGAACGGTCGTTTGGTAAGGGAAGCGTCCAAAACGTGATCGACCTGGAAGACGGCAAGAGTGTGCTGAAGCTGACCACGGCCAGCTACCGGCGCCCCAACGGGCAGAACATCCACCGTTTTCCCGATAGCAAGGAATCGGACGACTGGGGCGTCACGCCGGACGCGAACTACCAAATTGAACTATCGACGGACGAACTGGGAGAACTGGTCGCCTGGCGACGCCAGCAGTACGTAGCGCGAGGACATGCCGCAAAAGCGGCCGTCGACCAGCCCGCAAACGGCGACCAGGATGAGGGGGAGACGGACGAAGGAAAGACAGACGAGGGCGAGACGGACGAAGCAGAGACGGAAGAAGGAAAGAAAGACGAGGGGGAGACGGACGAGGGGGAGGGCGAAGAGGAAACGGGCGAGGAGGAGGGCGAAGGGGAGAATGCGGCCACCGAGTTAGCGCGAGACGTGGCGGCAAAGTCTGCATTTCGGGACCGCCAACTGGAACGGGCCCTGGATTACCTGTCCGGCGAGCTGGCTCGTGTCGAGATCGATCGCCAGCCCCAAGACCGTTGAAGCGGCGGTTGCCGCCTTGCGGCTGGCGGCCAGACCGGCCATCCTTTACACGGTATCGTCGCCAGCCCGCGTTGCTCACCAGCCATCTGCTGTACGACGGCCGCCGCTCTGCCTGGCCGCGTGCGAGGTTGGCGGGTGAGGAGGAAGGC
>WVZU01000120.1:2073-2849 GCA_011772275.1 Planctomycetales bacterium
AAATTCTACCCAACCGTCGGCGCTCAGCGCTGCTCGATCGGCACCCACGC
The DNA here is from genome assembly GCA_011772275.1 of Planctomycetales bacterium. Taxonomy (GTDB): domain Bacteria; phylum Planctomycetota; class Planctomycetia; order Pirellulales; family UBA7805; genus CS4-C045. Next base: position 2,124 of record WVZU01000120.1, read on the forward strand.
TCGCGGACCGGGCCCGACGTACTTTGAGCGTGGTCGAATCAAGCGGTTGTGATCCAGCTGTTCGATGGCATGCGCGGACCAGCCCACCACGCGGCTGAGGACAAACAGCGGTGTGTACAGTTCGACCTCCAGGCCCAGGTAGTGGTACAGCCGAGCGCTGGGCCAATCCAGGTTAGGCGGCAGTCCTTTTTCATCTTGCACGATCGTCTCGATGACGTCCGCCACTTCTTCCAGGTCCTGTTGACCGCTTTCCTCAGCCAGCTGGCGGCAGAGGGTTTTGAGGTAGACGGCGCGCGGGTCGCCTTTTTTGTACACGCGGTGTCCGAATCCCATGATCCGCACCTTGCTGGCCAGGGCGTTGCGCACCCACGGTTCGGCCTCCGCCGGCGACCCGACTTCCTGCAGCACCCCCATCACCCGCTCGTTGGCACCCCCATGCAGCGGCCCCTTCAGTGCCCCGATGGCACCGGTAATCGCCGAATGCAAATCGGACATCGTCGACGTGATCACTCGACTCGTAAACGTCGAGGCGTTGAATTCATGTTCGGCGTAAAGCGTCAGCGACACGTCCATGGCACGCTCGAAGTTCCGTGACGGCAGCCGTTCGTGCAGCATCCAGAGGATGTTGGCGGCGAACGACAGCCGGGGGTCGGGGGCCAGCGGTGCCTTGGACTGACGCAGGCGATGATCTGCAGCCAGGATGGTGGGAAGTTGGGCCAGGAGCCG
>WVZU01000120.1:2881-14833 GCA_011772275.1 Planctomycetales bacterium
ATGGCCGACAACAGATTCAGTAGCTCGGCATCGACCACCGCTTGCGTTCGCAGGCGGTCGCAAAACTCTTCCAGCTGCCGGGCCGTGGGTAGCTCGCCGTGGAGGATCAGGTGAGCGACCTCTTCAAAGCGAGCGTTTTGGGCCAGATCTTCGATGCAATAACCGCGATATCGCAGGCCGTCCGCAATGGTACTGATCGCCGTTTCGCCGGCGACCACGCCTTCCAGGCCGGGGCTGTAGACAAGTTCGGACATCGTTAATCCTCTGGGGGATTGTATTGCAGTAGGTCGTAGAGCTGTTCGCGGGTCTGCATCAAATCGAGCAATTCCTGTTGGGTTCCTTCGTCGCCGATGACGGCCAGCGCCATTTCCATCGCTTTCATCGCCATCCGCAAGAGGGTCACCGGGTACAAGATACAGGCGTAGCCAAGCGTTGCCAGTTCGTCCGACGTTAACAGGGGGCTCTGGCCGAATTCGGTCATATTGGCGACCAGCGGCGCGGAAAGAGCGTCGGCAAATGCAGCGAACTCTGCGGACGACAGAAGTGCTTCGGGAAAGATCCAATCGGCGCCCGCGGCCAGGTACTGCTGGGCCCGGGCCACGGCCTGCTCGAAACCTTCGACGCTGCGAGCGTCGGTTCGCGCGACCAGCACCAGGTCGGGGTTGCGTCGCGCGTCGACGGCGGCCTGCAGCTTTTCGCACATCACTGCGCTTTCAACCAGCTCTTTGCCGGCCAGGTGCCCACACCGCTTGGGCAGTTGCTGGTCTTCCAGCTGGATCGCTGCCACTCCCGCCTCCTCCAGCCGCTCGATTGCCTCCCGGACTTGCTCGACATCACCGAAGCCCGTATCGGCATCCACGATGACCGGCAGCTGCGTGCTGCGGCAGACATAGTGGACTTGCTGGACCAGTTCGTTCAGCGTGAACAAGCCGACATCGGGCAGGGCCAACACACCGGCCGACAAGGCCGCTCCAGAAAAATAAACGGCCGCAAAACCGTGGCGCTCGGCCAATCGTGCCGCCAGCGCATTGGGCACCCCCGGCACCTGAATCGTCGCTTCGCGGACGGCCGCTCGCAGGATGGCACCAGGGTGTAGCCCAGGCATCTTCGCATGCCCTCATGTTTGGTTCTCGAAGTCGCAGCCGCCGTGCGGCCGCAGGTGGGCAGGCAAACCCTCCGAGGGCCGGCCGTCCGGGATAGCAAAGCTACCCGCCGGACCGCGGACTCGACCCCTACCCTGCCCCTGGATCGGTACACCGTCAGCGCAAAAACAGCCCTTCACTTGTCGGCTGACCACGAGCCCTCCTCACCACATCATACGCAGCGGTCGGACACCGGCAAGCGGGTGGGACCCCGCTTCAACCGTAGCCGAACTGAATCAGCTCATCTTCATCCATGCCGTGGTGGTGACCCAATTCGTGCAGCACCGTGATGCGGATTTGCCGCCGCAGCTGGTCTGTGTCCACCCGGCCGCCATGGTCAGAGGCCAGGTTCAGAATCCCTTCGCGATAGATCGTCACCACATCTGGCAGGAGGGGAGGAGCAGTGGCACTTCGCTGGTCAATCGGCACCCCGGTATACAGTCCGCACAGCGCGCCGCGATCGCGGATACCCAACTCGGCCATGACCTGCGATGACGGATAGTCTTCCACGTGCAGGGGCATGTGGTCCAGCAAATCATGCACCCGCTGCGGCAGTTCCTGCAGTACCTGCTGGAGTTGCTGGTCAAAATATTCACGCAGCTCGCTATCCATCACCATCCATCACCCAGCTCGACAGCACCCGACCTGCCCGGATAACACGCTATCGGACAACAGGCTCTCGGGCAACACGCTAGCGGACAGCGGGCTTTCAGGCAACAGACGTGCGGGCAACGTCCCCGTTCCCACGGCGGGTCCCGGCAAGCCGGGATGCATTTGACATCCCGCCCTACCCCCCGCTCAACCCGTACCCCCTCAGCTCCGAAATCTGTCCTGTTTCGCACTCGTGCTTTGCTTCGCGGTGCTCCTGCGCGATTCGATCCTCACCAGCCGCATCGCTGTGCTGGATGGCAACCCGAAAACAGTCCAGCGTCTGGTAATCGAAGATCGGTTCCTATGAGTCTTTTTCCAGGCTGCCTTCACGCTGCCTTCACACTTGTCTCCACGCTGCGTGACGTCGAGTCGATTTTCGAGCACGAGGACAAGTACGGGGACCGGCTGTGCTTGAGCAGCAGCAGGATGAAGCGGACGAGTACCCGCTGTGCCTGAGTGGGCGTGCGAGTTTCGGGTGCCGGGAAATGTTCCTACGGGAAAACTCTGGTGTCTCCCTGCGGGCTGGGCTACAATGCATACGCCCGTTTTCAGCCGGCTTGGCGGGGGAACGGGGTCCTGCTGCCACCCGGCCGGGATCGGCGCTGAAGCAGCCCCATGTTGCGGATCCCGATCTTCGCCTTGCGACCGGTGAGCAAAAAAATCCTTCGCGAAAAGACGCGATCCCTCGCCGGTGCCGGGCCGTTGAGAAAGAGGCGGAGCGGGACGTTTTTTTCGAGGGATGGCAAGCTGTGCCGCTGCCCGGCCAGCGGTGCAACGTGTCAGCCCCCCTCCCCGGCGGGAGTATCCACGAAGGTTCCCATGTCGTCGTTGCGTTTTTCCCATTGGCAGTTGCCGCTTGAGCAGCTGTTGGTGTGGATCGTGTTTCTCGCCCATGCCGGTTGGCTGGTCCCGGACGTCAACGAGCCCAACTATCTGGCCAAGGCCAAATATTATTGGGATCCCCAATGGTGTGGTGGCGACTTCTTCTTGCAATCGGGCGATGCCCATGCGGTCTTCTTTTGGTTTTTCGGCTGGCTGACTCAGGTATGGTCTTTGCCGGCGGTTGCCCTGCTGGGGCGTATCGTGACTTGCGGTTGCCTGGCTGTTGCCTGGCAGCGGTTGGCGATGCAGGTCGCCCCGCGGCGCTGGCTGGCGGTCATTTCCGCGGCGCTGTTTGTTTGCTTTAACAGCCGGCTGCACATGGCGGGCGAATGGGCCGTGGGGGGGGTAGAATCCAAAGGGTTCGCCTACGCCCTGGTATTTGCCGGATTGGCGGCCCTCGTCCGCGCTCGTTGGAACCTGGCTTGGATCCTGCTGGGGGCCGCGACGGCGATCCACGTGCTGGTCGGCGGCTGGGCCTTGATCGCCGCCGGGTTCGCCTGGTGTTGGCTGCGTGACGACCCGCAGCGACCTCGTCTGATCGACATGTTGAAGGCCATGGCGTTGGCCGGACTACTGGCCCTGGTGGGAATCTGGCCCGCGGTCCAGCTGTCCACCGGCGTCGATCCGCAGATCGTGGCCGAGGCGCGGTGGATCCAGGTATTCCACCGCTTGCCGCACCATCTGAACCCGCAACATTTTTTGCTGGAAAAAGGATGGCTGAACGTCCCGTTTGGGTTACGTTTTCTGGCCCTGAGCGCCTTGTGGCTGCTGCTGGTCTGTCGTCTGCCGGACCCGCCAAACCGTCGGCTCGCCGCAGTCGTGCTGGGCGGGCTGGCCATCGCCGGCGTGGGTCTGGCAATTTCGCTGCTGGGGCAGCATGACCCGCACACCACGGCCCCCTGGTTACGTTTCTACTGGTTCCGGCTGGCCGATGTGATCCTCCCCGCAGGTGCCGCGCTGGCGGTGACCGGCTGGATCACCACGTGGCACGATAGCCGGCGGCGGCTGAGCGGCCTGATGTGGACGGCCGGGCTGCTGCTGGCTGCCTGGCATGTGGGCGACAGGGTAACCCGGCACAGTACCGCATCGATTCCCCTGGCGGATCGCAGAACCGCTCAAACCGATCGGCAGCTTGCAGACTGGCGAGCGGTCTGTGATCACATCCGTCGGGTGACCCCTCCCGATGCGATTTTCATCGTGCCGCGACGCGCACACACCTTCAAATGGTATGCGCACCGTGGCGAAGTGGGCACCTGGAAGGAGATGCCGCAAGACGCCGCCTCGATTCCCCCCTGGTGGTCGCGGCTGGAGGATTTGCACCTGAGCCGCTACGGCTGGCGAAAATCGCTGACCGATGCCCCCCCCCAGCGGCTGTTGGAGTTGGCTTCCAACTACGGCGCCGATTATCTTGTGACCGACGCCACCCCTCTACTGCCCTTTACCCCGATTATCCGCAACGATTCGTTCGCCGTGTATCGGCTGTTCCCCCCATCCCCACCCGACGCTGATGGCCGCACCACGTTTTGATCACGATTTTGCCGATCGGCTGGAGCAATCTTTGCAGCAGGCGGCAGGCCAGGCTGCCTCGCGGCGGTTCGCCTCGGAACTGACCTACGGTCGCGATAAGGGACCTCCCGACCTGGGGGCGCGGCATGCGGCGGTGATGATCCTGCTGTATCCGACGGCCAACGGCTGGTCGCTGCCGCTGACGTTACGCCCTGCAGAACTGAAGCCGCACGGGGGCCAGATCTCGCTGCCGGGTGGTACGCTGGAGGAGGGCGAGACCAGCCAAGAGGCCGCTTGCCGTGAACTGGAAGAAGAACTCGGGGTGCCCTCCGCCAACGTCCGCCCGCTGGGCACACTTTCCGACATTTACGTCTTTGCCAGTAACCATCTGGTAACGCCCTGGGTCAGTCTCTGCAACCACCGACCAACCTGGGAACCGCAGGCGACCGAGGTCGCCGAGGTCATCGAACTGCCGTTGGATCTACTGGCAAACCCCGACAGCCTGCAGACCACCTACCGCCGCATGGCCGGCGTCCAATTTCGCTCGCCATATTTCGCCGTCGGCACACACCAGATCTGGGGTGCCACCTGTTTGATCCTGGGCCAGCTGCTCCACTTGTTGGAGACGATGGATTCGACGATGGTGTAGGAAGGGNNCGGCCGGCCCGGGAACAAAAACCGAGAGACGCTTTTGCGGGCATGCAACAACAACCAATACTTGCCGTCATCTTCGATCTGGACGGCCTGATGTTCAACACCGAAGAGCTGTACATCGAGGTCGGTGCCGAGGTCTTGCGGCGGCGTGGCCGCCGGTTCACGCCGGAACTGCTGGACGCCATGATGGGACGACGGCCGCGGCAAGCGATCGAATTGATGATCCAATGGAACGGCTTGACCGACACCGTCGACCAGTTGGAAGCCGAATCGCGCGAGGTGTTCGCCCCGATTTTAAAGACGCGGCTGCAGGCCATGCCGGGCCTGCTGCCGCTTCTGGCAGCCCTGGAGACGGCGGCCCTCCCCAAGGCGGTGGCGACCAGCAGCCCACGCGATTTTGCGGAAAAGGTCTTGTCCAGTTTTGAACTGCTGCCCCGCTTCCAGTTTCTGTTGACCGCCGAAGACGTTACCCACGGCAAGCCCCATCCGGAAATTTATTTGACCGCCGCCAACCGCCTGGGACTGGAACCACCCCAGTTGCTGGTCCTGGAAGACAGCCAGACAGGCTGCCGCGCGGCCGTCGCCTCAGGCGCGGTGGCCGTGGCCGTACCCGGACCGGTCAGTAAGCATCACACATTTGAGGGGGCGGCCCTGGTGATCGATAGCCTGGAGGATCCGCAACTGTACCAGGCAATCGGCCTGGACCGCGGATCCGCATGCTAGCGGACCGTTGGCGGCCGGCACCGGCAGGGTTCCCCCATAAATGGCATTGTGCCGGTTTTTCACCGATTGGTATAAGCCCGGCCGGGCGAGACCCGTGGATGGGACGCCCCTCTGCTTGCCGGCCAGACCCTCAGGAAAGCTGACGCCATGAAGCCCTTTGTGTTGAGCTGTTTCCTGGCTGCCATCGCCCTGGCATCCGGTTGCGCGCCGTGCCACAGCAGGTATCCGCACGGCCCCCTGATCGGCGGCCCGGCCTACGGCTGGGAGGGAGTCCGAGCGGGGTCGGTGTTGAGCGGCCCTTACAGGCCTGGGCGGCTGGTGTCGCCCCAGACCCCACCTGCCGGGCCCGCGGAAGGGTGAAGCCGTGCGGCCGACGGCGAACGTGGCCGGCGCGGCAAGCAACCGGCTGGCTTAGATCTTCCACCCGTCCGATAACGTGGTGTCTTTTTCTACCACGACCACCCCGTCCCGGATAAAGACCTGGTCCGACAGGTTGGCTTCTTCCGCGTTGCTTTCGTTGACAACCCGGACGTGGCTGCCGATGTGACAGTTTTTGTCAATAATTGCCCCTTCGATCTTCGCCTCCCGTCCGATGCCCAGCGGGGGGCGGCCTTCGGATGCGTCCCGTGCCAATTCGGCTGGCGACTCGTAAAAGTCGGCACCCATCAACACCGAATTGCGGATCACCGCCTGCTTGCCGATCTGGCACCGCAGGCCGATCACACTGTTTTCAATCGTGGCCCCTTCCTCAATAATGCAGCCGTCGGCGACCAGGCTGTTCTGGATGCGGGCGCCGTCAATCCTGGCGGGGGGGAGGTAACGCGAGCGGGAGTAGATGGGCGATCCGGGCGAAATGAACTTGAACGGCGAAGCCGCGCCCGCCAGCTCCAGGTTGCACCGGTAAAACGATCCGATCGTCCCGATGTCCTCCCAGTAGCCGTCGAACAAATGCACGTGCACATGTCGGGCACGGATGGAGGCAGGGAAGATTTCCTTGCCAAAGTCCCGGTAGTCGGTCTTCTCCAACGCGTCGACCAGGAAGTCGCGATTGAAAAGGTAGATCCCCATGCTGGCCAACAGATCCCGACCGCGGCTCTGCACGCCGTGGGCCTCGATCCAGGCCGGGTCCATCCGGACCGTGTCCATCTCCTCCTGCGTCTGCGGTTTTTCCAGAAAGCCGATCACGCGTCCGCTGTCGTCCAAGCGCATGATTCCCAACCCCGAGGCCTCCTCCCGTGCGACCGGCATGGCGGCAATCGTGGCCTCGGCACCCGCCTGCTGGTGTGTTGTCAACATGTCCCGGAAATCCATGCGATACAACTGGTCCCCCGACAGAATCAAGACATAATCGACTCCATGTTGCTTGATGTAGCGGATATTCTGCCGCACGGCGTCGGCGGTGCCCTGATACCAGTTGGAGTCCTCCAGGGTTTGCTGAGCCGCCAGGATTTCCACATAACCGCCGCTGAAACGGTCGAATTGGTACGATTGGCGAATGTGACGATGGAGGCTGACAGACATAAACTGCGTCAGCACGTAGATCTGTCGCAGGCCGCTATTGATACAGTTGGAAATGGGGATATCGATCAATCGATAGCGGCCCGCCAGCGGCACGGCCGGCTTGGATCGATACCGGGTCAAGGGAAACAGTCGCGTCCCACGGCCCCCGCCCAGGACAACTGTCAGGATGTTCTTCATGCTCGTTCGTCCCGTCCCGGGATACCCCTTCCGTCGTCGAAAAATCGGCTCGGCAGGCCACATCGCAACCCGGCCAGCACGCGATCGATGTATACAAGGGCTCCAGCCGCGACCGGGCACAGCCGTCGCGCAGGGCGTGACGCACCCTTTTGCCGAATGTCGTCGTCAGTCAATCCGAGATAGTTTAACGATTCTGGAAAGGGCTGGCTATGTACCCGCGATCGAAGGGGATCCGGCGACTATTTCGCCCTGCTTTCCCCCAAACTTCATCGCCAGCGACAGGAAATGTCGACGGGGCCAGAAAAAGAAGTAAGTTGCTCANNGACCCCCGGGCGCTGTCTGCGGCGGCCCGGCAAAGGCTGGCGCGCCGCCCCCCCCCAGCCGGCCGCTCAGCGGGGTAGGCCCGGTTTCAGCAGGTGTCCATCTTGTCCGCTCGCAGAGCTTCCTGCATCATGGCAGCATGCAGAGCTCCGCTATCGTCAACTGCCGCTGGCATTTGCTGTGGTTGCTGTCCGTCTTCGGGATCTCTGGCTGCCAGGAACCGGTCCCGCCTTCGGGGCAGCTGGAACAAGTCTGGGGACGGCGTGGGACTTCAGTCGGTCGCTTGCAGAAGCCGCGCGCCATGGCGATCGACGCGGAGGACAACATTTACATCGTCGACATGTCTGCTCGGATCCAGGTCTTCGACGCCAACGGGAATCTGCGTCGCGGCCCCTGGCGGATGCCCGATTTTGCCAACGGCAAGCCGACCGGCATCTCGATCGATCGCGACGGCAACCTCGCCGTGGCAGACACGCATTACTACCGGGTGCTCTTCTTTTCCCCGCAGGGCAAGCTGCTGGACCGCAAAACCCTCGGCGGCTCGCCAGGAAACGGTCCCGGCCAGTTCGGCCTGGTGACCGACGTCGTCCAGGATTCGCAGGGCAACTATTACGTCTCGGAATATGGAGAATTCGATCGCATTCAGAAATTTTCGGCTCAGGGAGCATTCGTCCTGCAGTGGGGCGGGCACGGGGACCAGCCGGGCCAGTTTCGCCGCCCCCAAAACCTGGCCATTGACCAGCGCGATCAGATCTGGGTCTGCGACGCCTGCAACCATCGCATCCAGGTCTTTGATACGCAGGGCCGGCTGCTCAAAATCTGGGGAAAACATGGGCAGGAAGCAGGCCAGCTGGCGTATCCCTACGATCTGGTGTTGGACGAGCGGTTTGTTTATGTCTGCGAATTCGGCAACAATCGAGTCCAGAAATTCACCCCCGACGGACAGTCGGTCGCCTGTTGGGGCAGCAGCGGTCGACGAGCGGGGCAGTTGCACAATCCGTGGGCACTGGTGCGGAACCGAGCGGGCCAATTGTTGGTCCTGGACACGAACAATCATCGCGTGCAAAAGATACGGCTTTAGATAAACGGGTCCAGATAAAAAAATTGACGTGAAATGGAAATCCCCGTCCGGCCCCTCTTCCGCCAGCGGCATAGCGAGCTTTCGCCGCGGAGGTGCGGGTTGTTTTCCCGATTTGGATTGACGATTGAGAGGTAAAATAACGAAATCTCCCCTAAAGCCCGATACGACGAATTGGAAAATCCGCATCCTGACAAGTCCGCTGCCGCTTGACGTTTCATGTCCAACTACCAAATCACCTTCGGTTCCCCCTGGTACCTGCTGCTGATGGGCCTCCTGCCGTTGCTGTGGGTCTTCAGCTACCACAGCCTGGCCGGCCTGGGCCACGTCCGCCGCCTGGTCGCGATTGCCTGGCGGTCGCTGGTGATGTTGCTGCTGATCCTGGCCATCGCCGATCTGCGGCTGGTACGAATCAGTGACCGGCTGACGGTGATTTACCTGCTGGACCAGTCGGAAAGCATCCCGCGGACGGCGCGGGACGCGATGGTGGAATATACGCGTCGCGCGGTTCAGGAGCACCGGGATGCGGGGCGGCGTGACCGAGCGGCGGTGATCGTGTTCGGCCGCAAACCGGACGTGGAGATCGGCCCCATCGAGGACGACCTCCCGCTGGCCCGTCGCGTGGAAGCCGAGGTGGACGGCGAATTCACCGATCTGGAAGCGGCCCTCAAGATGGCCCTGGCCCTGTTCCCCGAGGATGCGGCCAAGCGGGTGGTGATCATCACCGACGGCAACGAGAACCTGGGAGACGCCCTGCAGCAGGCGACCCGCTCGGCCGCCGCGGGTGTGGGCATCGACGTGGTTCCCATTCGCCTCGCCTCACTTTCCGACGTCTCCATCGAAAAAGTCACCGTGCCAGCCGATGTCCGCAAGGGACAGCCGTTCGATCTGCGCGTGGTCCTGCACAACAACAGCCCCAGCGAAACCGTCCGCGGGAAACTGCGGCTGGTCCGCAAGATGGGGGATCGAGAGAGTTTGTTGAGCGAATCGCCGGTCGCGCTGCCGCCCGGCAAGACGGTGATCTCAACCGATCGAGCGTCGCCAGAGAAGATCGATCGGTCGGACTTTTACACCTACGAGGCGCGGTTCACCCCCGATGACCCGGCCCAGGACGCTCAAACCAAAAACAACAGCGCCACCGCCTTCACGCACGTCCGGGGCAAGGGGCAAGTCCTGCTGATCGAAGACTGGAAAAATCGCGGCGAGTTCGATGACCTGGTCGAAAAGTTGCGCGAGGAAGAATTGACGGTGACGGTGATGTCCAGCGACCAGCTGTTTACAAACCTGGCACAGTTGCAGCGGTACGATACCGTCATTCTGGCCAACGTGCCCCGGTCCAGCGGCGACGACCTGGCCGGTGTCCGCAACTTCAGCGACGACCAGGTGCAGATGCTAAAGACCAATACCCAGCAGATGGGCAGCGGCCTGATCATGCTGGGCGGTCCGAATTCGTTTGGAGCCGGGGGCTGGACCAATACCGAAGTCGAAAAGGCGATGCCGGTCGATTTCCAGATCGACAACCTCAAGATTGCGCCCCTCGGGGCCCTCTGCCTGATCATGCATGCCGGGGAAATGGCCCAAGGCAACCACTGGCAGAAAGTGGTCGCGCAGGAGTCGATCCGAGCGCTGGGGAACCAGGACTACTGCGGCCTGTTGCAGTGGGACTGGCAGAAGGGTGGGGACAGCTGGCTGTGGTCCAACGGCTTTCTCAAGGTCGGCGGGAACCGCTCAAAAATGCTGGNNTGACGCCCGGCGATATGCCCGAATTCGATCCCTCCATGCACAAAGCGGCGGCCGCCTTTGCCAAGCTGACCGACGCGGCGGTCAAACACATGATTATCATCAGCGACGGGGATCCCACGCCGCCCAAGCGAGCAACCTTAAAACTGCTGACCGACCAGCAGCCGCCGGTGGTGGTCACCACCGTCGCCGTCGGCAGCCATGGCATCCTGGGCACCGGCACGATGAAGGACATCGCCCAGCGTACCGGGGGCAAGTACTACAAGGTCCGCAACTCCGCTGCTCTGCCCCGCATCTACCAAAGAGAGGTCCGCCGCCTCGCGCGGCCACTGGTTTTCCAGCGCGAAGAGGGTTTTCAGCCCCGCGTGGTCGCCAACCATGAAATCGTCCGCGAAATCTCCGCTCCGCCGCCAATCACCGGTTTTGTCCTGACCAGCCGGAAAGACAATCCGCTGGTTGAAGTCCTGATCACCTCGCCGGTACCCAGTGGCGATCGCAACAACACCCTCCTGGCCTGCTGGACCTACGGCCTGGGCCGGACCGTTGCCTGGACCACCGATACGGGCGAATCTTCCCAAGGCTGGGCTCGCCAGTGGAAAAACTGGCCCGATTACAAAAAGTTTTTCAGCAAGATGGTCCGCTGGTCGATGCGCCCAGTCGATAACTCGCAGAACTTCATGGTGGCGACCGACACGTCCGACGGGAAAGTGCGGGTGATCGTCAACGCCTGGGACAAAGATGACCAGTTCCTCGATTTCCTGAACATGACCAGCCGTGTCGTGGGTCCCGATCTGAAGGCACGCGAGATCGACATCCGGCAGATCGCACCGGGCCGTTACCTGGGCGAATTCGATGCGGCCGATGCCGGCAGCTACATGATCCTGGTCCATCCGGGCCGTGGCCAGGCACCCCTGCGGACCGGCATCAACGTCCCGTATTCGGCCGAATACCGTGATCGCCAGGAAAATCTGGCGCTGCTCAGTCAGATGGCCGCCCTCACGCCCACCGGCGGGAAACCGGGCCTCCTCATCGAAGACCCGGCCCGGCCGCTGGAGGACCAGCAGCTGGTCCAACGATTCAACAGCTTCCGCCACGACCTGGCTCGTGCCACCAGCCCCCAGGACACCTGGTACTTGCTGCTGCTGGCGGGTGGCTGCCTGTTCTTTTTTGATGTATTCTTCCGGCGCGTGCAGATCGATTTCGCCTGGCTGGCACCGCTGGTCGCGCGGGTCCGCGCGGGCCTGTTCCAGCACGAAGTGGCACCCGTGCCCAGTGCGACGATGGGCCGTTTGCAAAGCCGCAAGGCAGAAATATCCGGCCAGATCCAGCAGCGCCGCGCGGGGGCCCGTTTCCAGCCGGACGTGCAGCAACCGCTGGACACGCCCCCCACCGGGGGCAAGGCCACGCCGCAGCCCAAGCCGACCGAACCGGGACCGGCGGCCGGACCCCCGCCGGAAGAAGAGACCTACACTGCCCGACTCTTAAAAGCCAAACGCAAGGTCTGGGAGAAAAAACAAAAATAGGGGCAAACGCCAGCCCCCCCGCCCCCCCCCCCCA
>WVZU01000359.1:0-4045 GCA_011772275.1 Planctomycetales bacterium
CTGGCCATCGTCACCTTGCGCCCCCCCCGGCGGCTGATCTTGCCGCTCGTCCTGCCGCTCATCCTGCGGCCGGTCGGCGGGCGGAAATTCCGCTGAGCGGTTTTCGGGTTCGGTAATGATGATTTCGTAGTCAGCCGTGACAGCCTGATTGGCTGTGGGCGTCTTGTTGTCCGCCGCGACTGCCGCGTAGCGAACGACATCGCCGGGCTGCAAATCATACTTTTGCGGCTCGAAGCGGAAAGACGTACGCACCGGCTCGGCAAATGGCCGTTGTTCATTCGCCAGGGGTTCGTCCAACAGCGTGCCCTGCTGGTATTCTCCCACGAGGCGCACGTCGCTCAGCTGATAATCCTGGTCGCGGGCGCGGACTTCCACGTCCAGGTGACCGTCGGCGGGAACGGATACGCTGGCCTGCCCCGGCTTCATAATCTCCACGAGGGGCGGCAGGTCGGGAATAATCTGGATGCGGTGGCGGATAGGATTTTCGTTTTCAGCGCCCTGCGGCGTGGTGATGTTCAAGCGGTAGTTGGTCCACAGCGGCAGGGATTCGCTGCCTACAAGTTTCCGCTGCAGGGGGAGTTGGCAGCGAGCGGTCTTGCCGGTGAATTTCAAGGGGATCGTTTGGCTGCGGATGCCCTCCAGCTGGACGTACCCCGACGCGATCTGGTGGCTGGCTTCGGCGTGGATCACGACCAGCGTCCCCTCAATGGCTTTGATATCGCCCACGCCTTCGACGGTACGCGGGTCCAGTCCGGTGTAGGGCGGGTAGGCGTACTCGACTTTCTTGACGTGAATCGTGGGGGCGATGACGACGCGTATCCGGTAGGTCTGGCTGCGGCAATCTCCCGCCTCGATCCGATACTCGACATCCTGGCTCAGACCACTCGGATCTTCCGGCAGCGAGCAGGAGTGATAGCGCTGGCCGTCACGGATGTACATGGGTACGGCAACATCGACCGCCTGCTGGTCGGTTGTGGAATAGACCAACTGCGCGGTTTCGTGATCGTCCAGCCCGCGGATTTCCGCTTGGACTGGCACTTGCGACAGCAGGAGCGCTTCGGCATGACCCGGTTGCACGTTGAGGATCTTGACACGGGTCTGGGGTGGGATGTCGGACCAGGGGGCCAGTACACGACCCACCGACGGCAGTAGATCTTTGGGCGACAAGACTTTGTATACGGCGCACGCCAGCGCCACGGCGATCAGCAGGTATCCGATTTTGAGGATCCGCGAGCGGTCGACGGCCAGTTCCGCGGGTACTTGGGAGATATCCGCCGCAGCCCGCTGTTCCAGGTTCTGGTAGATAATCTGCGGTACTCCCCGATGGTCTCCCCGCAGCATCAGAAAGTTCAGCAGGCTGTTTTTCAGCGAAGGTTCGGCGCGTTCCACGGCGTCGGCCGCGTACAACCAGCTGACGCGGTACAGCAGGTGTGGCAGCACCGTCCGGACGGCGTAGGCCAGTGAGCTGACCAGCAATCCGATCCAGGCCAGGTAGCGGACCCAGGTGGGCAGACCGCCTGAGAATAACCAGTGGTCCAGGACCGAGACAAACAGCAGATAGGCCAGAGCGGCGACCAAGATGGTCAAGAGGGCCTCAGTCACATCCACCAGGCGTACATAATTCTGCGTCTTCCGCAGCTGACCGCAAATGTACTGGTCGTACTCCGAAGGAGCCGACCCCTGTACCGGGGGTGCCTGAGGCGTTGCGGATGTCGAGCTTCCGGTGGTCATGTCGATGTCGACTTGTGTCGGTATTTTACGGGATCGAGCGGCGGGAAGTGCCGGGTGACGCCGCCTGTTCGGCCGTCGTTCATTATAGGACGCAGCGGCGGGTCGAGGGATTCCCGTTTTCTTTGGGAAGGCTCGAATTTTCCAAAAAGAGCCCCGTTCCGTACCCGCCAGCGGGGAAAAGTCACTCCAGCCGGCCCAAGTTGAATACGTGCTCGAACTGCCCCCCCTCTGCAAATTCCGCGATCGTCCAGTCGTAGCGATGCGGTCCCATGATTTCATGCGGCGCGGTGAAGAATTTTCCGATCGCCGCCAGGTCTTCCCGATCCGGCTCGACGTTCCACGACCGCTCAGACTGATGAGATACGGACAGGACGTGATAACGGCCGGGGAGTAAAAAAAGTTCGAACTCGCCTGCCTCATTGGTCCGCGTGTAGTCACCACCCCAGTCTTCGATAGCACGCACCCGCGCGTCCCCTTGCAGGGGCACCGGCTTGTCCGGGCCAAGGCCTTCGCCGGGGAGCTTTTCTGGCGGTTCCAGGTCGTGTGGCAGCGCAATCACCACGGCGCCTCTATCGGCCAACGCTCCCGTGGTCCCTATCCATTGCAGTCGCCCGCTGATCAGGACCCGCTGCGGCACTGGCGGACCGAAGGTGGCTGAAGGATGTCGGTCGGTACGGCCGATCAAGTATCCCGCAACCAGGCCCCCCAGCGTTAAGATCGCCAGCAAGATGGCATGCGCGTAGATCAGCTGGCGGGAGACGCCAACGAGTTGCCGCCTGGCGATTGTCGTACTGAAGGCGGCGGGGCCCGATGCCCGTTCTTCCGTTTCGTAGATGATTTCATCGTCGTAGACGATCAGTTCAGCAAACGGATCGGGCTCGGCACCCTGGTCCGCAGGGCCCGCCGCCGGGAGCTGTTCAACGGCATCTCCGGCCGGGACGGTCAGCGGCTGGCCGCAGTTCGGACAGTTCATCCGTTGAGCCGCTTTGTCGCTTCGAGCCTTGAGTTTTCGTTGGCAATGGGGGCAGCGAAAGCGGATAGGCATGAATGACGCCCGTTCCATTTCAAGAATCCGGCGACTCGTCGGACCGCGTATCCGCCGCCACGGCATTGATACCCAACGCCAGCAAGAGACTGACCAAGACCACGACCCACACCACGGCGACCGCCAGCCCCGTCCGCTGAACAATCGCGGCCCACTTCCAGTCCTGCATCGCGGCCAGCAACTGGCTGACTCCCCAGCTAACGGACAAGGCAATCGGCAGGAGGACGGCGATGATCAGCAGAGAGGACAAAAGTTTTCGGGAAATCACAGCGCAACCCTTTGGTAGATCTCGGTTCGTGGCATCTACAAATTATTGTGCACCGCTGCTGCCGCAGATGTCAAACTTGCCGGTGGCGTGGCAGACCGGTTCTGCCGATGAGTGAAATTGACTTTTTACCCGGTGGGGTGACAATGGATTCTAACGGAAGGTTTTTCCGGATGGGACGTATGGTCCCGCCCTCTGCTGTTGCCACATCGACCCCCTGTTGGCCGCCGATGCGCCATTTTTTGCCCCCCCTGCCGCCTCCGCGCCGTGCTGGCAGCCCTTTTCCGGCTGGCCCGGCCGCCCGTTGGGGCTGCGGCTGGCTGGCAGCGGCGCTGATCATCCTCTGGCCGGCCGCAGAAAATTCTTCCACCTGGGCCGCCCGGATCATTCTCAACAATGGAATGACCCTCATGGGCGACACGGGTCGCGTGGGAACCTTGATCGTCAACCCCACGCAAGGCCAGGCGGCTTGGCCAGGTGGCGAACAAATCGTTGTCGTCGATGACGACCTGCGGAGGGTGTTTGTGGCGTTGAGCCAGGTGCGGGAGGTGATGGAGAATGTGGACACCCCGCCGATCAAGTTCAAAATTCCCCACCAGCCGGTCACTGGCAGTGGCAGCCGGCTGGGCGCGTTGGGCCGGATGGATGTGCTGGAGGGCTGGGACGGGCATGGGAGGCGGACGGTACGCCTGAGGCTGGTGGACGGAAAGGCGGACGTCATCCAGGGCATTACCCACATTACCCCCCGTTACTTTCGCGTGCAGACGCTCAGCGGAGGCCGCCCCCTGCTGCTGGATCAACGCTTTGCCACCAGCAATTTGCCCACGTCACTGTTGCGCGAAATTCTGGACAAGGCGATCGACCGAAAAAGCGCAAATGACCGTTTGCGAATCTACCAGTTTTTTCTGCAAGCGGACCGTTACGCGGACGCCGAGACGGAACTGGTGGGCATTGTCAAGGATTTCCCCCAGCTGGATCTACAGCGGGAACAGCAGTCAATCAGG
>WVZU01000359.1:4064-7970 GCA_011772275.1 Planctomycetales bacterium
CGAACGGGGCTTGAAGGAAATCAAGTATCGCCGCAGTGCCGGCCAGCACCAACTGGCTCAGCGCAGCCTGGAACAATTTCCCACCGACGACATCGCGGGGGCGACGCTGATCGAAGTCCGCGAGATCCTGGAAAAGTACCGGTTGGTGAAACAGCGTCTGCAGCAGCTGAGCGAAAACCTGCGCGCTCAACACAAACTGGTCGCTCAACCCGATGCCCGGGCCCTGCTGGAACCGATCATCCAAGAAATTTGCGACGAGGTGAATTCCCATACGCTCACGCGGCTAACTGCCTATTTTCAGCTGGCGGACGATCCGGGCACTCCGGTCAACGAGAAACTGGCGCTGGCCGCCAGCGGTTGGCTGGTGGGCACGGACAACGTGACCGATAACCTGCCGGTGGCCCTTTCGCTGGTGGAAGTTCGCCAGCTGGTCCGCGCGTACTTGAACGAAGATTTGCAGCCGCGTCGAGCGGATTTGTTGAGCCAGATTCGATCCCAGGAGGCGGGGGTGCCCCGCCTGGTGGCGGCCCTTCTGGCACACATGCAACCGCCGTTGCCGCGAACCGAGCCGTACGAGGGCATCCCCGGCCTGCATCGGCTGACCGTGCCCGGTCAAAACGGCCTGGCCGATAAGTCGTACCTGGTGCAACTGCCGCCCGAATACGATCCGTACCGACGCTATCCGACAATTGTCACGCTGCACGGTTCCGGTACGACCGCCCCGCTGCAGATCGACTGGTGGGCAGGGGGTCTGGATCAGCGGGATCGGCGGCGAGGGCAGGGGGCGCGGCATGGTTATATCGTGATTGCACCGGAGTGGGCTGAGTTAAAACAGAAGAAGTACCAGTATTCGGCCCGCGAACATGCTGCCGTCCTGGACAGCCTGCGTGACGCCTGCCGCCGCTTTGCCATCGACACCGACCGCGTGTTTCTGTCCGGACACTCGATGGGCGGCGATGCGGCCTGGGACATCGGACTGGCTCACCCGGACCAGTGGGCCGGCGTGATCCCCATCGTGGCCACGGCCGATTCCAACCAGTACAACTACAACGCGCTTTACTGGAAAAACGCCAAACACGTGCCGTTTTATTTTGTGGGTGGCGAACTGGACGGTGACAAGATGGCAAAGAACGGCTACCAGTTCGATCGTTACCTGCGTCACCGGGGATTTGACACGACGATCGTGCAGTTTCAGGGACGTGGTCACGAGAATTTTTCGGACGAAATCCTGAACCTGTTCGCCTGGATGAACCGCCTACAGCGCAACTTTTATCCTTCGGAATTCGAGTGCGAGACGATCCGCTCGTGGGACAATTATTTCTGGTGGGTCGAGATAAAGGAGCTGCCCAAGCACCTGGTAGCGGACCCCCACAACTGGCCGCCGCGACGGATCCGCACGCTGAAGGTGTCCGCAAAAATTCTGCACAGTGACGACGGTTCCCGCGTGACGGTTCGTTCGACGAAGGGTCCCACCACCATCTGGCTGTCGCCACAGCTGGTCGATTTCGATCGCCAGATCCGCATCCACTGCCAGGGTTTCCGGTCCGTGGACGGGCCCCCGCCGGACATTGGTGTGATCCTGGAGGACGCGCGGACCCGGGGTGACCGTTTGCACCCATTTTGGGCACGGGTGGACCTGCCGGGGAATTGAGCCGTCAGTCGGCTTTCAGCACGACTTGGAGCTGCTCGCGGCTGAGGAAGCAGCCGGTGGCCAGCCAACCGTCTTCCAGGCTGCGGACGAAATGGCCGGCCGGACCCAGGTAGCGGCGGACGACTTGGAATTCCGGCAGCTTGCTGCCGTCCAACTTTTGTTCGCGAACCGTCTCGTCGTCCCCGTCGTCAAAGACCAGATTCAGCAGCCGCCCCATCATCGACTCGGATTCGGGCATCTTCCCCTGCCGCAGTAGTTCATAGGTCGACCGGAACTCTTCGTCCGTCCGCGAAAAGGTCCGCAACGAATCGCTTTCCGCACCCAGGTCCTGCAGCGCCCGCTGGACGATCTGGTAATCGACGCTGGCGGCCAGCGTGTTACGATTTTCGGCCTCTTGCAGCACATTGACGACAAAATCAAGGTGGCTGCTGATCAGCAAGTGCCCATGGGCCACCGTTGCGGCCGCGTTGGGCAGCTTTTTTTGCTCGCCAGTCGCTTCATCTTCAGGCACCGCAATCTCGTCAAAGCCAAATTCCAGCTCGAACTCCGGAACCTCGACCTCCTCGTCGACAATTTCCCACACGACATGGTCGCCCACCATTCGCTTGCGAGCGTTGGGATCGTTTTCCATCACCTTGTTCAAGGCGTTACGGACGGGGGGAACATCGGTCAATTCAATGCAGAACAACAGTCGCTCGCTGTCGGTCGTAATCGGCGTGTGATAGTTGGACAGGACCATGACGTGCTGGCCCATGTTGGCCACCACTTCTTTGCGAATGTTGACCCGCGGACCGTTGGGATCCTTTTCCAGGCTCTCCAACACGTCCTCAAAAATCTCGTCGTCGGCCAGGGCGTTGACCAGCGATTTGGAATATTCGAATCCGTTGATAATGTCCACGTTCAGGCTGACAAACGTGGCCAGGTTGCGGGGAATCCAGGCGGGCGGCTCATGGCTGCCGCCGTTGGGGAAGTTCAACATCCGCATGGCCAGGTCGTACTTGTCCTGATTCGGATCGTCATCCGCTCGCTGGACGGCAGGAGCATAAACCATCGTGCGATGCAAAATATCGTGGGCACCCTCCGACAAGGTCACCAGACCACCGACACCCTGCACGGCCGTAAAGCCCTGCTCGCGAAGCATGTTTAACAAGTCCCGTCCCTTTTTCTTTTTCTGGCGCGGCGAACTGGCAGCTCGAACCGCATCGATATACCCAAATGGTTCGACAAACCACTTGGCGTGTGCAACCACGTCGCCTTGCGCCGCAGCCACGCGTTGGGTAATCTGCTGGTAGGCCTCAACACTCGCCAGGTCATTGTCGCCCGGTGTTTGGAAGCGGCCGATGATGTCGCGGGCCAGCTCGAGGTCGTCGGTGGCCACCAACTGGTCGTGCTGTTCATAAACAAAAATGACCGTCTTCTGCGGCTGGTCTTGCTTGTTGGGCCGGGTGTAAATCGTCATCTCGACGTCCCCCTGGCGGATCGATTCCTTGACCGCGTCCTTTTCTGTCATCTGCCGTTCGACCTTTTGCAAGAATTGGCTCGTCTCCTCACCCTTGCCGGTCACGTCCGCAATCACAGCCACCGCCGCCTGACCTTTGGCTTTCAAAATGCGGGCCATGGCAACCTCGCCGGCGGGGACCGTCTGCAGGTCCTCCCAGGTGATTCCCAGCGGTTCGTACTGCTTTTCCCACTTCTCTTTCAGCTGCCGCTTCAGATCCTCAGCGAATGGTTTCATCACCGGGTCGGCCAGCAGTTGCCCGATCTGGGTCTTTTCAAAATCGGTCGTCAACCGTTCGACATCCGGGATGGACAAAAAGCCTGTCGTGTTCGCCGGCAACAGCCGTTCGGCCGGCACAACAGCCCAGGCGTTGGTGGCGGCGAGACAGAGCAACGCGGTAAGGAAACAGGAAAAGCAAGAAAGAAAAAATGGATGCACAACGTTCTCCTTAGATCGGCCTCGTGATTTTACACCACATTCACCTGCCAACTGGACTATGGTAACCTTCCCTTTTCATCAACGGCGGTCATCCGCCGTCGCCGGTATTCCTCCAAGCATGATTCGCTACCGGTCACGATCAGGCGCTGGGAGTCAATGCGGACCGATAGTTTGTGTATCGGCAGCTTGTATCACCAGCAAAACTCAGTAAACCGTCGCCTTTATGATCCGGCCAGTTAATACAAAGTCCTCCTGGCACGGAAGATAGTAAAGCACGGCAAGCTGGATCGGCCAAGGTGTGTTTGGCTGAATTCTGGAA
>WVZU01000337.1 GCA_011772275.1 Planctomycetales bacterium
CAACGGTCATCGTAGGCACCTCCTTGATCTGGATGCCTACATTATACCCATCAATATACAGGCGTCCAGTTTCCCCTGACGCAATTTTTGTCGCTGAATTGTTCCCGATTTCCCGAATTTAGCTATTTGCACGCTCGGGCCCTGCACAATCGCATTGCACACAAGCGCGGTGCATGTGGCGAATTCGTTTGTGATGGCGCTGCATTGCATGTCCCGTATTTGTGCCCTGCCGGATTTGTGCCCCGCGCGTTGCATCTCCTGGATTCAGGGGCCCGGATTTAGGGGCGATGCCAGCGCATTGCATGTCCCGGATTTGGGACGCCAATTGTTCCCGAATTCCCAAATTTAGCTATTGATACGCTGGGGCGTTGCAAAATCGCACTACAGATAAGCGCATTGGATGTGGCGGATTCGCTTGTGATGTCCCTGCATTGCATGTCCCGTATTTGTGCCGTATTTGTGCGTATTTGTGCCCGCGCGTTGCATGTCCTGGATTTGGGGGCGATGGCAGCGCATTACATGTCCCGGATTTGATGCCTGGGGCGATGCCCGCGCATTGCATGTCCTGGATTGGGGGGTGGGGCAGAGGGAGGCTGGATTGGGCGGGGTCGTGACGGAGTGGAGGAAAGGGTCTGCTTTTACTCCTCCGGATGCGATCTTCTGGATTGTTTAAGATCGGACGCCGTGGGTGCGGGCGAAGTGGTGAAAGCGGCGGCGGAGGTCGAGTGTTATCCAGCCCAGGTAGAGGTTGCCGCCCAGCGAGGCGAAAAGGGCCAGCAGGCTGAGCGTGAGGAAGAGGTGGGGCCGGGAGCTGCCCAAGGCGAGCGGAAGCCAGGTTGGCGGTGCCACCTCCGGCGGGACATCCCCGCTGGGCGAAGGTCCACTGGTCGGACTGGTCGGTGGGTCGGCGGTGGCCGGTCCAGCCGGGTTGCCTGCGGCAGGCGCCGCTGTCTGCCGAGCGGTCTCGCCTGCGACGCCAGGGTCGCTGGGAGGCTCGACCGGGAAAGCCGGCACGGCCTCGTTGGATGCCGGTGGCCAGGGGCTGGCCCGTTTTTCCAGCGAGCGGGCCATTTCGCGCCGCACCTCTTCCAAGCTATCCGCGGGATCGGGTGTGAGGACCCGCGGTAGCACCAACGGCTGGTGGGGCGGTTGCTTGTCGGTCTCCGCCAGGGACCGGGGCAAGGTCGGTTCCAGCTCTGCGTAACGGGGCCCAACGGTCGCCTTGCCTGGTGTGGTCGCTGGATTTTCCTGGGTTGGCCCTTCGTCTGCGGCAGCCGCGAACCGGGGCGCGGTGGTCGGTTGCTCGGCTGCCGCCGGGTCGCCGTCGGTGGCGAGGGATTCGCTGGGGAGGGATTCGCCGGGGCCGGTCAAGCCGGTGTCTTGTTCCGTGGCGGCGTCGCTGACCTGTGGCGAAGGGGGGAGGGCGGACTCCGCGGATGGGGAGGCGACAGCAGCCGCGGGTGGGACAACAACGTTGTTGCTATCGATCGGTCCGCGCTGGTCGCCGCCGACAGGGGCTTGCAAATCGGGTTCCGCACCGCCAGCTTCGATTGCCTGTAAATTCCTCCGGCTGTGCAGTCGTGGCTGCAACGGGTTGTGTTTAAGACCAGCCGATGGTGGCTGGTGGGTGATCGGACTGGCCTGTTCGGCTGACGCGGGCGGGCGGTGATCTGTACCACCAGCTTCGATTGCCTGCCAATTCTTCATGCTCTGTGGTCTCGGTTGCAACGGGTTGTGTTCAAGACCAGCCGATGGTGGCTGGCGGGTGATCGGACTGGCCTGTTCGGCTGACGTGGGCGGGAGGTGGTCCGCACCGCCAGCTTTGATTGCCTGCCAATTCTTGATGCTCTGTGGTCCCGGTTGCAACGGGTTGTGTTCAAGACCAGCCGATGGTGGCTGGTGGGTGATCGGGCTGGCCTGTTCGGCTGAGGTGGGCGGGAGGTGGTCTGAGAAAGATCCGGGGGGACAGACCAGTGGGGTGGGGTGACCGATCCAGCCCGTGTTGCTGGTGGGTCTGGGCGGATCCGAGGTTGAGCGGAGGACGCTGGGAGCCGACGGGTCCAGCGACTCAGCGTCTGCCGCCGGTTGTTGTTCAGGGTATCTTTTGGCCAGAAAGGACGTGGCGGCCTGGCTTGGATCGGGCCGATCGTCGGGCGATGCGAGCGACAACTTTGGCGATCGCTCAATTCGTGGTAGTTCCGCATCACCGACGACAATTTGAAAACTGCTGATATTCCTCAGCTGCGGACGGACCCCCACATCGAGCTTGTCGCCGGGCTTCAAGGTCTTCAGCTGGTGGGGTTCGATTTGAATGATATATTCCGTCTCGCCGTTTTCCGTTGATTGCCAACCCACATCGACGCCTACCGCGGCAATGGCCGCGACCAGAATCGCTTGCATGGATTTGATCCTCCCTGTCTTGCGCCTGTCGAAAGGCCAGCCGGAATCTTGTTCAAAACTGGTGACTTCCTGGCATCGTATCTTTTTTCGCGGAACAGGGTAAAGAGGATTTGAGTCGATTGGTTTTTGCGAGCTGCTAGCCCGCAATTCTGATTCACTTTGTTGCGAGCGACCGGAAGTTTTTCAGTTTGCAGGCTGGACTGTTTGATAGGCTGCGGGCACGACCTTGGCAGCCATGACGCCCAGCGAAAAATAGATCTGCATCAGGTCCTCGACAGACATATCCACATCGGTGACTTTATCGGTCGGGACAAACACGATGCCGCCGGACATGGGGACAGGCGAGGTGGGGATGTAGCAGGCCAAGCATCGTTGTCCGGCGAATTGAAATACTTGCGCCGAGGCCAGCAGGGCCAGGAATCCGCCTC
Source organism: Planctomycetales bacterium (assembly GCA_011772275.1). Taxonomy (GTDB): domain Bacteria; phylum Planctomycetota; class Planctomycetia; order Pirellulales; family UBA7805; genus CS4-C045. The sequence goes on from WVZU01000337.1 coordinate 2,829, forward strand.
CACCGGCCTGGCCGAAGGAACAATATACGACGGTCATCGATTGCATTTCGGCTTGATCCTCTTGTTGCAGCATGTTGACCACCTGAGAAACTGGCCGGTAGATGCTGCTGATCACCGGAATGCTGCTCATCATGTCGTTCACTCGAGTTTGGACTTGATGTCGAGCGAGTGTTTTGACCAGCAGGCCGACCAGCCAGATGACGGTTAGTACGATGCCCCAGCCCAGCAGGATGCCCAGCCACTGGCGCGCTTCTGGCCCCAGGATCTGCACACCGACTGACTGCAACGACCCCCCGACCAGGCTCTCGGGCCCCAGCATATCGACAATCTTCTGTCCCACCCACATCATGATGGCGATTGTGATCAGGATGGGCAGCAGCACCAGGAATCCGGTCATAAAGGTCGAGACAACACCGTGGTTCCAGATCCAGCGAGCGGCTCGTGTCATGTCAGAAGGTTTCCTTATGCGATTGCGGCCAGCGTGGAGTGTGGGAGGTTCCTGGGGTTGCAGCTGAGCTGACGATGCTTACCTATGGGAGGTTTTGGTGTCTGCCTCCTGCAGCCCGATGTACTGTCCCCCCTGCGGCATGCTGGCCTGCGGCGAGAGAGGGGGCGGGGGGGGGGAACATTCTGACGAGCAACTTACGCGAGTTGCTTTGAACTTACAACGGGAATTGGGAAATGGTATTTTCGGGGTGGCGAAAGGAAGGCGAAAGGAAGGAGTCAGCGGGTGTCGGATGGTGGGTTGATTCAGGCGACCGGTTGGCCGCGGCGATGGTTTCGCTTGGCGGTACACGTTTTGGTCCTGCTGGCGGTGGCCTGGGGCGTACGGCGGACGATTGCCAGTGCGTTGGACCAGTTGGATGATTTTCCCTGGCATGTGCAGCCGCAGTGGCTGGTGGCGGCTGGTGGTTTGTATCTCTTGGGCATGTTGCCGATGGGTTTATTCTGGTACAGCTCGTTACAAGCCATGGGCCAGCGACCTGCTTTGCTGCCAACGATGCGGGCCTATTACATCGGGCATTTGGGAAAATACGTACCGGGCAAGGCGATGGTGGTGGTCCTCCGGGCGGGTCTTTTGCGTGGCAGGCAAGTGCAGATGTCGGTGGCGGCGGCCAGCGTGTTTTTGGAGACGTTAACGATGATGGCCGTAGGTGCTTTTTTGGCCGTGGGCATATTATGTGTGTGGCTTTATCGCTACCTGCCGGGTGACGATTACCTGCTGCCGTTGGCCATCGGCTTGTGGTTGATGTCGGGCCTGCCCACCTTGCCGCCCGTTTTTCGGCGGTTGGCATTGCGGTTGGGGGTCGCCCGCGGCGATCCGCAGATCGAACAGAAGCTGCAAGGCGTCAATTACCCGTTGATGGCTACCGGGTGGATCGCGATGGCGGCGGGTTGGCTGTTGTTGGCGCTCAGCCTGTGGGCCGTGATGCGGGCATTGGGCATTGAAGGCTTGCACCCGGTCGCGGATCTGCCTTACTACACGGCTGCGGTCACGTTATCGGTGGTGGCGGGTTTCCTGTCGCTAATCCCCGGTGGCGTGTTGGTCCGTGAGATGATTCTCACGACGATTTTAGGCGAGATCTATTTCGGCCACGTGGTACAGATTCCGCTAGCCGGTGCGACCGCCCTCAGCGTGGCGGTTGTGTTGCGACTGGTCGGCCTGACTGCCGAACTACTACTTGCCTTGTTGCTCTATTTTGTGATTCGTCATGCTCCGCGGGCAACACCAACAGAAGCGGATTGAATGCGGAAATCTTGCTTTGTAAAATAGAGCCATTCCAGCCCCAGGGCGTTGTTGGCTGTGGACTGTTCGGGAGTGCAAATGCCCAGCGTGTTTGTAAAGTCCCCGCGTTCACGACGGACGAATCCCAAGGTTGCTACCCGCGCCTGATGCCCACCACGAATTCAAGTTTTGACCATGATCTCTGCGGTCATACCTGTCCTGGATGAGGCCGAATCGCTGGTCGAGCTGCACGGCGAACTGGATGCCGTTGCCGCCGAACACGGTTACCGTCTGGACATCCTTTTTGTGGACGATGGATCGTCGGACGGCAGTTGGGCGGTAATCCGGCAGTTGGCCAAGCAGGATCCGCGGGTGCACGGGATTCGCTTTCGGCGTAATTTTGGCAAAGCGGCGGCGTTGCGTGCGGGATTTGAGGCTGTGCAGGGCGACCTGGTCATGACACTGGACGGCGACCTGCAGGACGATCCGCGCGAGATCCCGCATTTTCTAGCCAAGCTGAAAGAAGGGTACGACGTGATCAGCGGTTGGAAGAAGGTCCGCCGCGACCCGTGGCACAAGGTGGCCTCGTCCCGGGTCTTCAATTGGCTGGTGCGAAGGCTGACGGGTCTCCAGCTGCACGATCACAACTGCGGGATGAAATGTTATCGCCGGGAGGTGCTGGCCGATGTCCATCTTTACGGCGAAATGCACCGTTTCGTACCCGTGCTGGCGGCTGCCAAGGGCTTTCGCATTGGCGAGATTCCGGTGAATCATCGACCGCGACGATATGGCAAGTCGAAGTATGGATCGAAACGGCTATTCAAAGGCTTTTTGGACCTGCTGACGGTGACGTTTTTGACAGGTTTTGGTCACCGCCCGCAACACCTGCTGGGCACCACGGGTTTGCTCTCTTTCCTGGCTGGCGGCATGGGCCTGTTCTACCTGGCGGTGGTCTGGGTCTTGTCGCGGTTGCCCAGCACAGGCGTGTGGTGGGAAGTGCCGGTGAGTTTAAGCGATCGGGCCCTGCTGTACTATTGCCTGGGCGGACTGTTGTTGGGAAGTCAATTGCTGTCCCTGGGCCTGTTGGCCGAAATGATCACCGCATTTACGGTCCGCGATGTACCGACCTATTCGGTGATGGAGCAGACGGGCGATGCGCCGGATGACCGTCCGTTGCACGAAGAGCTGACAGAACGGCAGTCGGCCGCGGCGCCCGACAAACCCGCGGCGGGCGACGTATGAACAAGGATGCTGCTCATCCCGGGGCACCGCTTCGCTGGTCCATCTATGGGCTGCTGATCGCCCTGGCGGCTGGGCAGATGACCGGGCGGATTTTGGCCGTCAACTCGGTCGATCTCAACAAGCTGCAGAGGTATCGGATCGAAATCGAGCTGAGCAAGAGTGGGGCGGAGTGGGAGAGGCAGGGCCTTGCCGAGGATCAGCTCGAAAAAAAACTCGCTCGGCGGCGGGCAGAATTGGAAACCCAGCTGCGGTGGGAACGGCCGTTTCTGAGCAGCAACGATCGCAGCCGCTGGCTGACGATTCGGGCACTGGTCGAAGACGGCACCTACGCGATCGATCAGATTGTGACCGACCCCCAGCAGCACCGCCGCTGGAATACGATTGACATGGTCAAACACCAGCAGTGGGGCGAGCCCCATTTGTATTCCAGCAAGCCGACCTTGCTGCCCACGTTGCTGGCTGGCGAGTACTGGCTGGTGCGAAAGTTGACCGGGTGGACGTTGGCCGAGCAGCCGTTTGAGGTTGTCCGACTGATGCTGATCACGATCAACGTCCTGCCAATGGTCGCCCTGTTTGTCTGCATCGCGGCGGTGGCGGAACGGTTGGCAAGCAGTGATTGGGGAAGAATTTTTGTCATGGCCGTGGCGACATTCGGGACGTTCTTAAGCACCTTTGCGGTCGTGTTGAACAATCATCTGATCGCAGCCGTGTGTGTCGGGATCGCTTTATACGCGGCGGTGCGGATCTGGCACGACAAACAACGATCCGGCTGGCTGTTTGCCACTGCCGGTGTGTTCGCCGCGCTGAGCGCGGCTGTCGAACTGCCGGCAGTGACGTTTTTAGGTTTGCTGGGCCTGTTCCTGCTCTGGAAAGAACCTCGCCAGACGGTCTGCTGGGGTCTGCCTGCGGCGCTGATTGTCGTCCTGGCTGCTGTGGGCACCAACTACGCCGCTCACAAAACCGTCCTACCGCCGTACTGGCATCGCGAGGTGGGGAAAGAGTATCGCGATGGCAACTGGTACAACTACGACTACCGCGTGGGGGACCGCGTGGTAGAAAGTTACTGGAAAAGGGATCAGCAAAGTCTGCAGCGGCGTTCCATCATTGATCGAGGGGAAGCGTCCCCAGGTTGGTATGCCGTGCACTGCCTGGTGGGACACCATGGAATCTTTTCGCTCACGCCCGTGTGGCTGTTCAGCCTGATTGGGATCTGCATGATGTCCAGCGACCGGGCGGCCACGTCGCAGAAATGGCTGGCGACACTGATCGCCATGGTCACCGTGATTTGCCTGCTGTTCTACCTGATGCAGGGTGTGGAAAACCGCAACTACGGCGGAATGACCAGTGGTCTCCGCTGGATGTTCTGGCTCGCGCCGTTATGGCTGATCGCCATGCTGCCGGCCGCCGACTGGCTGGCGGCCAGCCGGAAGCGGCAAGGTGTGGCACTGCTGTTGCTGGCCTGCAGCGCGTTGTCGGCCAGCTATCCTACCTGGAACCCCTGGGTTCATCCCTGGATTACCGATTGGATGAACTACCTGGGGTGGATTTCGCTTTAGGTGCCAGCCCGCATGTTTTAGAAACCATCGGCTGGGAGACGGTCGGGTCTTTGCCTGGTTCGGTCATACGTCGCTTGTGGATCTTCAACGTATGCGAGGCGAACATCACCGGGCGGGCACAAGTGGCTTTGCCCTTTGAGCACAACCCCCTTACCCGCCTCGGGTCACCGTCTTGTTCGCCACCGTCGACAGCCAGGCGGACTTGCCAGGGGCCAAGTGGTCATTTTAACGCGCTGGATGGGAAGTTTGTGAGCGGTCCGGGCCAGCCGTTCAGCGGTCTGCAGGGATCTTGTTCCGCAGTTCTCCCTCCCGGCTGGCTGGGGNNTCTCCCTCCGGCCTGGCTGGGGAGACCCCCTGACCGCAATCTTCCGGAAGAAAATTTACGGAGGAAAATATCCGGCGGGAAATTTACAGGCAACAGTGGGCGGCTACACGGTCAGGGGGATTTCCGCGGTGCAGAAATTGCGATAGACGCGGCCGGCCGCCAGGGCATCGTCTGAGCGGCTGACAAATACGCCCCGCAGGCGAGCGCGGACGATGACCCCTTTCTCCATCCAGCGGTTGATGACCACGTGCCTCAGATCCGTCACCTCCCTGTCGCCTTCCGGACGAAGCAGCTCTGCGCGGGAGAAGTCCGTGGGATGGATCATTTCGACATAACTGAAATTTTCATCGGCAGGCCGAAACAAAAAACAGCCTGGCCCGCCGTCGGGTCCGAGCTGTTTGGGGGTCGGGCCGATATCCATCGTCTGGCAGGCAGCGGAGTCCGCATCGGCAAGCCGCAAAACCTCCGCGGCGGCAATGCGGCTGGATGCCATGATTTCTGGCTGAGCGTCCAGGAGGCTGGTTTGTGCCGAGATGATCACATCGATACCGCTGAGCATATCTTTTTGGTCGGAAGGGTCGAGAAATCTCCAGTAGATTTGCGAGCTGCAGGTGCTGACCGCGCTCTCGGCGTAGCTGACGATCAAATCATTCAAACGCGTGTACGCGTCGGCAACAGGCAGTTTTCCTGGTTCCCCGTGGCCGATCCGCACCTGAAACAGCCGAGCATCCTCATGGCGCTTAAAATAAGGAAACACCGACTCGAGACCGCGTTGAGGTTCAGCGACGGTCAGCCGGGCGCTGCACGTATCGGCCCTCAACACCGCTTGGGGTAATTCAAGCTGCCAGGGTTCCGGCATGGGTCGGATTGCCTGCCACGTCGAATGCTTCAAAAAAACCCCGCCGATCGCCTTCGGGCGATACGACGGGGCCGGAACAGAGAAGAGGCCAAAAAGTTATGAATTTTGCCAGTGGGTTACCACCTGCGATGGGATGAGGCCGTTGGCCAGCAGCATTCCTGCCAGCCGTGTTCCAACTATGATCTTAACAAGTTCTGACCGACTGTCTACACTTCTGTCCCAAATTCATTTGCTCCCACCCGATTTAGCCTGTCCTGGCGAGGCTGGCGCCCGTAGCCGAAGTCCCTGGGGGTGGCACGACCATAGCCGTAATGTCTGAACTGGTAAATGTTTGTGAATCCTTAGCCCGGCTGGGCGGCGAAGTATTGCGGCGATGGGAAGGTCGCTTTCGAGTCCGCCAAAAGGGGCCTGCCGATCTGGTCACCGAGGCCGACTGCGAATCGCAGGAGGCCATCCGGGCTCGACTTGCCCAACTGTACCCCGACGACCTGTTTGTGGGTGAAGAAGACGCGGGGCAGCCAGCATGGGAAGATGAGGCCTTTTGGTCGGCGATGGCCAGCGACCGTGTCGTGTGGATCGTGGATCCGTTGGACGGTACCACCAATTATGCCCACGGCGTCCCCCATTACGCCGTGTCGGTGGCCGCCACGCGTGGTGGGGAGGTACTGGCCGCCGCGGTTTACAATCCGGCGGCCGAGGAATGTTTTACGGCCAATACGACCAGCGGCCCGCTGTTGAACGGCCGGCCGATACGCGTCAGTGGAGTCGAACGGTTGGGGGACGCTCTGGTTGCGGGCAGCATCCCACCGGCAGCTCACCGCGATTCGGCGGAAGTGGGCCAGTTGCTGAAAGTCATCGAGCGAGCTCAATCTTTCCGCCGCAGCGGCAGCGCGTCTTTGAACATGTGTTACGTGGCTGCGGGTCGGTACGACGCCTATTGGGCCACCGAAACCAAGGCCTGGGATGTGGCTGCCGGCTGGTTGATTGTCCAGCGGGCAGGTGGCATCGTCCGTGGCCTGGACGGTGGCCCCTTCCAGCTGGCCCATCCCGCGCCTTTGGTGGCCGCCACGCAGCCGTTGAGCGACGAATTTTTGAATCTGTTGCGGGGCCATGCCAGCTAAATAAACCCCCAACACAGCGACAACGCAAGCGAAACGGAGCCGGTGCCCATCGCACCTTTGGCTGTGGCCGTCTGCTGGCAAGTCGGCCGATGGCACCTTTGGCTGTGGCCGATTTCTGCCAGGCCGGCCCATCGTTTGAATCACGCTCAAAACACCACGCCCCACGAGCGCTTTGCTGTTTTCGTGGATTTGCTGCGGACACGTTTCTTTCTTCCGATCGTTGGCGACTGTGTCTATAATAAAGCTGGCACAAGTATTTAAGTTTCTTGATCCCTTTTCTGGGTATGGGCGGTGTCAGGGTGGCACCGTTTTGCTGGATGCGCGACGTGTGGCAGGCGAGTTGAATGTTGCTGCGGTCTACCGCCATGAGTCTTGACGAGCTGAATTGCGAACCGCCGCTCGGTTCGCTACTTGGTCGATTGCCTAACGAGCGCCGCCTGGCCGTGGTGCGGCATTGCCTGTTTTGGTCGTTCTGCCTGCTGCTGCCGACACTTGCCGGTGCGCAACCCGATCCGCCGTCCGCGCCGCAGGGTGCGGCGGGTCAGGAGTTGGTCGAGCCTGCGGTAACCTCCTCGCTTTCAAAGCCACCGGCAGTTGGCGGCCCGCGTGTTGTGGAACAGGTGCAGCCGGACATTTACTACCTGCCGGACGAAGAGGGCAAGCTTCGGCCGGCTTATCTGGATGCGATCACGTTTGAGGAGTTCAAGCGGCGGATCAGCGAGCTGGCCGAACCGGTTGCAGCGCCGCCCGCATATACCTTGGATCTGTTTGAGGCCACGGGTCGCGCTGGGGGTGAGCAAGTAAAACTTGCCGTACGTGTTGTCGTGACCAATCGCCAGACGGTCGACGGCCCGTGGGTTCGCGTCCCCCTCCGCTGGGGCCGCGCGATCCTCCAAGTGGCGGACGCGGTCGAGTACCAGGGACCTGGCAAGTTTTTCCTTCAGTTTGACCCGTCGGATGGATACGTGTGTTGGTTGAACGGTGGAGTGGGCAAGCAGCATGTGGTGACGCTGCAGACGATTGTTCCCCTGGAGCGGGTCGGCCAGGAAAGGCGCTTGGCAATGGATTGGCCGCGGGCGACCCAATCGCAGCTGCGTGTGACGGTACCGCATCCTGAAGTG
>WVZU01000327.1:0-10144 GCA_011772275.1 Planctomycetales bacterium
ACGTTGAGAAGCCGGGGTGCTTGGCGGGCGGCGGTGGTTGTCAGCACCCCGGCTGCTGAGTGCCATCTTCACGCGAAGGGATGGCGTTTCCGCCTGGGGTCGGGCTTGAGCAGCCGGGGTGCTCTTCGGTAAACCATCAAAGTCCACGCCAGCTGCGGGCATTTTTGAAGATGAGGTAACTTAGCAAACAGAGAATGGTCAGCCCCTCCGTTGACTCGGTTTGCTCCTGTTCAAANNAATGGTCAGCCCCTCCGTTGACTCGGTTTGCTCTTCTTCAAAATCCCGATGTTCTGGTTGCGGCCAGAGGCCGCCGTGTGCCTTGCGGTCAAATCGGGCCGTCGTCTGTGCCCCGGGGAAGCCTTCCCGTCGCTGGCCAGGAAGTTGGTAGACCAACCGGCCTGGCCGCTCATCCGCGGGCGGCCGATGGCCGGCTTTTCGCCTGGCCCGTCGTATCCGCCGATGGCGTTCGCGATGCGTCCGGGTCCAGAAAGTTGGTAATCCGGGCGGCAGCCAGTAGTTTTTCGAAGTGCTGGGCCATCGCCAAGCGATGTTTTTTTTCCAGCAGATCCTGGTAGAGCAGATCGCGGACCTCGGCCAGTTCGACAACGACCGGTTTGGTAATTTCTTCGCACAGCAGGATCACGAATTTATCGGCGACTTGAATGACCCCGGACAATTCGCCTGGCTGCAGGGCGAACGCTTCGCGTTCCAGCGCCGGCTGTCCTCCGTGCCGCTGGATGGGCGGCACGACACCCCCGATCGATCGGCTGGCCGCGTCGACCGAATATTGAGCGGCGAGTTCGGCAAAGTTTTCGATGCGGGGATCACGACGAGCGAGGTTCCAGGCTTCCTGAGCTCGGCGAAGGTTATCCACAATGATCGCTCGGCAACGGACGCGGGGACCATAGTTGGCCTCAAAACCCTTTTGAATTTCCTCGTCGCTGACCGTGACCTTTCCCACCAGCTTTTTCAGGGCCACGGTGGGCCAGACCATGTTGGTCAGGTAGGTGTCCTGGGTGATTTCGTTTTCCTGGGTAATCGTTTGGATCCATTTTTCCAGGTCGGCGGTGCCATCCGGGTGGGTGAAACCGGCATCGATGGCCGCTCGGATCACTTCCTGATTCAGTTCCTGTTGGGTCACCTGCAGGCGGGCTTTGGCCATTTCTGTTTGCAGGAGGGCTCTGTTGATCATGTTCTCCAGCACCTGTTTACCGTGGCGAGCGATGCAGGCGTTTTGCAGTTCGGCCATGGTAACCGGATGGCCGTTCAGGGTGGCGGCCACGCCGGGTTGTTGCTGGCTTTTTTGCGGGTGATTCAGCACGTTTTCGACGCGGGCATTTTTCTTCAGCTGCGCGAACAGCTCGGTACCAGCCTGACGTAGCTTGCGATCGCGGATGTTGTCGACGATCGCGGTCCGCAGCTGCTGCAGTTGAGCCTTGCCGGGTTGACGAGCGGGCAGGAGGTCTTCGCATTTGAGCAGGACGTATTGTTCCCCGACGGGGATGATTGGGGAAATCTGGCCGGGACGCAGGGCAAATGCTGTCCGCTCAATTTCAGGATCTCCCATATGGCGTCGGATCGGTTGCACCAGACCGCCGGCACTGGCACTGTTGATATCCGTAGAATGCTTGGCGGCCAGCCGAGCAAACTCGTCCGGATTTGTGATCGCCGCGGTGCGAACTTGGTCCGCTTTCTGTCGCTGGTCGATCACAATCATGCGGACCTGAACCTGGGGTCCGAATTGCGATTCAATCTCCTTCTGAATTTCGGCTTCGCTGACGGCCAGCTGACTGGCTGCCAGACGACGGAGGGCCAACATGGGCCATACGATTTCCTCAGAATATTGCTCGGCCGAAATATTCCGCTCGTTCCGCAACAGCATCATCCACTGGTCAACCGGCAACCCGAATCGTCCAGCGATGTTTTCGATTTCCTGCTGCACCTCTTCCGCAGTAATCGAAATACCGTGTTGGCGGCACTCCAGCTCGATCAACTTCCGGCTGATGACCGCTTCCAGAACCTGTTCGCCGTGCCGCTTCAGGCATTCGCGTCCTAATTCGACGCGAGTGATCTTCTGACCGTTGACCTGGGCTGCCAGCGGATTGGTGGGTGGCATGCTGGTTTTTGAGCCATCCGTCGCCGCGGCAGCCGGCGGTTTGGCATCGGCCGGCGGCACGCCATCGGTAAAGCGGATGGCAGCACAGACGATCAGCACGCAGGCACCACCGACCAAAAGGGCGATATTTCTGGGCGGGTAGAACGTCGAGCGTGATTGCGGTCGAGCATGGCGGGTCTCGGGCATGTTGGTTACCCCACGAATGAGCGATGAGGGACGGGCAGGTCTGGGATACGCGATCGGGCAGCGAAATCAGCAAACAGGATGATCCAAGATCTGCGGGCAGGGGTTCGCCGCGATCGATGCGGGGCGGGATTGTAGGGACAGTCATTCTGCCGGGTCAAGACAGCCTGGCAGACCGACCCGGTCTGCCCGACCCCACCGACAGGGGGCTCCCGTCCGGGGAGTGGCGGGGCCACAGAAGGGGTTTGCCGGGGCGCAAGTCTATGCCAAATTGCCCTGCGCGCGTGCTCGGAAAACAAAATCCCGTAAACCAAGGTCCCTGGGGGGTGCCAACTTGCCCCGGCCAAACCGCACTGGGACCAGCCGGTCGCTTTGTCCCGCCCAGGCTGGGATGCATTCCGGCCGGATTTCGTCATCTATCGCTAGCAATACTGTAACTGATGCTACAATAAAGATAGCCAGTCCATGGTTTGTTCCTGTTCTGAAAACACACCTCACTCAACGGGTCAGGGGGCAAAGCGATGACGGAATTGGTCGGTCGACCCATGGAGATTCTCCTGGTCGAAGACAATCCCATGGACGCGCGACTCACCCTCGAATCACTGGCAGAAAGTCGCATTCAACACCGCCTGACGATCGTCCACGACGGGGCGGAGGCCATGCACTTTCTCCGCCAACAGACTTGGTTTGCCCGCGCGCCGCGTCCAGACCTGATTCTGCTGGACTTGAATCTGCCGCGGAAAGACGGCCGGCAGCTGCTGGCCGAGATTCGGCAGAACAAAGACTTGTGCCAGATACCCGTGGTGATTTTGACCGGCTCGGACAGCGAAGACGACCAGCTGTACGGCCAGGAATCGCCCGTGGAAGGATGTCTGCACAAACCGGTGGAACGCGAAAAGTTTGTGGCCCTCGTTCGGCGGCTCAAAGAATACTGGCACGCCGACGTGATCCTTCCCGCCAGCTCGTGAATGGTCCCGGCCCATCGGCGCTGAGCGGCCATTGGCGAGGCGGGCATTTCATCGCCGCCAACATGCAAACCGGCGGTCCAGACCGACAAACCGTTACAGGCCGTTGCCCATGGCGTGCACGTGACGTCCCTGGGCTGGCTGCGGACCGTTACAGGTGTTACAGGCGGAAAGCGCTCTGCCATTTTCTGGGCAAAAAGGGGGCATGGTGCTATCGCAACCTATTCTTGCGGTAACAAGCGTGCGGTGATCTGAATACGGAGAGTATTGAGAGTCGGGTTTCCCAGTGCGTCAATCACAAGCTTGCCGTTTCATACCACTAAGGGTTTAAGGAGCAACGGAACCATGTCCGCTCGAGTGATGATTGTGGACGACGAATTTCACATCGTCGTGCCGCTGCAACTGAAATTCACCAAAGCGGGGTACGAAGTGATCACCGCAATGGATGGCGATGAAGCGTGGGAAGAAATTCAGAAGCGGCCGCCCGATCTGCTGATCGCGGACGTCCTGATGCCGAACATGAACGGGTACGAACTGGTGGAAAAGATCCGAAAAGACCCTCTCCTTGCCGACCTGCCTGTGGTCTTTTTGACCGCGACGGCTGTCGAGCAAAAGACGCGCGAGTGGGCGGCAGAGAAGAATGTGGCCGAAGTCATTGCCAAACCTTACAGCGTGAAAGAGGTCATTCGCACGGTTGAGCGGATGCTGGAGAGCAGCGGCGCCGTGACGGGATGAACCAGCCCGCATTTCTGACAAGCCATCTGCCGGGGAACGGCCAACTGTTTGCCTGGGCGCGACCAGCCTCTGTAACCGACCCTCCACTGTAGCCGGCTACTGTATAGCTAGCCGTTCGCTGTAGCCGGCTTCTGTAAAGCCGGTTCAGCCTGCAGGCATGGGCCGGAGGGGGTCGGGAGTCTTTTTCGCCACCCGTCCTACTACCGATCGATGCAGGGTTTTTCGGTGGCGAAAAAGACTCCCGACCCCCGTCAGGCGCGCGACCGCGTTAGGCGTCCCGATTTTCTCGTCGCCCGAATTCCCCTAGCGAGGCAGCCGGGCTAAACACGTACCTGGAGCCGGCACTCCGCCATTTTGGAGATTCATTTAGCGGAAATCGCGCGATGCGCTGTCCAGCTGACCAAGCGATTCGCTCAGGTCTTCCAGCCGTTCGGCAACCACGTGCACCACACCGTGCTTGCGCTGGAGGCGGCCGTCGGCAACCATGGCGGAGGCGTGCCGCGCAACCTGGTAAAAGCGCTCCCAGGTGCCCCGGTGCACGACCAGATTGACGGTGCCGGTCTCGTCTTCCAACGTCACAAAGGTAATCCCCTGGGCGGTGCTGGGCCGCTGGCGCAGCAAGACCAGCCCCGCCACGCGGACGCGACGGTTGGCCGACAGATCCCCCAGGCCGCCGCTGGGGACCACGTCCAGCGAATCCAGCGCTGGACGGATGAAGGAAATGGGATGAGCGCGGAGGGAGAGGCCGACCGAGCGGTAATCGGCAAGGACTTGTTGGAAATCGCCAAGTGCCGGCAGCTGGGCACAGTGGTCGTCCGGCTGTTTTTCGTCAGCGAACAGAGGTAGTTCCTGGGAATTGTTTTTTTGCGCCAAGGCGTTCCACAGTGCGCTGCGGCGGTCTAGGGCCATCGAACCGAAGGCATCTGCCTCGCTGAGCCGCACCACGACCGCCTGGCTCAGCCGCGTGCGCACCGTAAAATCTTCGATGGACGCGTAAGCGTTTGTTTCGTTGAACTGCGCATTCATCGGCCCGGCTGGGGCATCAACGCACGGCCCGCTGTAACTGCCGTTCCACGCAGAACGGCGTTCGCCAGGCGACCGATCGACCGTTGTCCGACATTGCACGATGGTATCTGCCGCCTTGCGGGACAGGCCGCTGATCATCCGCAGCCCCAGCCGTACCGCCGGCCCAGATCGGTCGCCTTCCAACGTGCAGTCCCAGTCACTGCAGTTGACGTCTGCAGGGCGCACTTCAACGCCGTGGCGTCGAGCGTCGCTGATTAGTTGAGCGGGAGCGTAGAATCCCATCGGCTGACTGTTCAGCAGGGCGGCCGTAAAGGCGGCCGGATGGTGGCATTTCAGCCAGGCGGACACATAGACCAACAACGCGAAACTGGCCGCGTGCGATTCGGGAAATCCGTATTCGCCAAACCCGCGTATCTGCCGAAAAATGCTCTCCGCGAATTCCTCCGTATACCCGTTCTGGCGCATGCCGTCGATCAACCGCTGGCGAAAGCGATCGATCACGCCGGTCCGCCGCCAGGCGCCCATGGCACGCCGCAATTGGTCCGCTTCGCCCGGCGTGAAACCGGCCGCCACCATGGCCATCCGCATCGCCTGTTCCTGGAACAACGGCACGCCCAACGTCTTTTCCAGAACCTGGCGAATGGCCTGGTTGGGATAAGTGACCCGCTCCTGGCCCATGCGGCGGCGCAGGTAAGGATGCACCATGTTGCCCTGGATCGGCCCAGGTCGCACGATGGCCACTTCGATCACCAGGTCGTAATAACAACGCGGCCGCAGCCGGGGCAGCATGCTCATCTGAGCTCGGCTTTCGATCTGAAATACCCCCACCGTGTCCGCGGTACAAATCATGTCGTACACCCGCCGGTCTTCCGCAGGGACGCTGGCCAGCGTCCATTGCCGGCCGGTCTGCTGGCGGACGAAAGCGAACCCCTTGCGGATCGCGGTCAGCATGCCCAAGGCCAGGCAGTCGACTTTCAGAATCCCCAGTTCGTCCAGGTCGTCCTTGTTCCATTGAATAACCGTCCGGCCGGCCATCGCCGCGTTTTCGATCGGCACCAGTTCGCACAGCGGCCCCTGCGTCATGACCATGCCGCCCACGTGCTGCGACAGATGCCGCGGAAAACCACACAGCTGTTCGGTCAGGGTGATCCACTGCCGAACAACCCGCGTACCGACATCCTGGCCGGCAGCGGCAAAGCGTTGTTTCAGCTCCTCCCGGCCGTGCCCCTCCAGGCTCTTGGCCAAATGATCGACCTCCGCCAGCGGGAAACCGAGCGCCTTGCCCACGTCGCGCACGGCCGAGCGGGGTCGGTAGGTGATCACCTCGGCCGTCATCCCCGCCCGCTCGCGACCGTACTTGCCGTAAATATATTGCAGCACTTCCTCCCGCCGCTCATGTTCAAAATCCACATCAATATCCGGCGCCTCGCTCCGCTCGCGACTCACAAACCGCTCAAACAACAGGTCGGTCCGCGCCGGGTCCACCGACGTAATGCCGAGGCAATAGCAGACGACGGAGTTGGCGGCCGAGCCACGGCCTTGGCAAAGGATGCCGCGCTGCCGAGCGAACCGGACCAGGTCCCACACTGTCAAAAAGTACGCCTCGTAACCCAGCTCGCCAATCAAACCCAGCTCGTGTTCCACCAGCGTGCGAACTTTGGCAGGCAGGCCGCGGGGGTAACGCTTGTGCGCACCACGCCATGCAAGCTGAGTCAGATAAGCGAACGGTGTGAAACCCTCGGGAACCAGCTCTTCCGGGTACTCGTAACGCAGCTCGTCCAAAGAAAACATACATTGCTCAGCGATCCAGATCGTGCGACGCAGCGCCTGGGGCGCCAGGGCAAACAGCGTTTGCAGCTGGTCGATGGTCCTCAAGTGATGCTCGACATTGGGCGGCAAGTTACCACGGACCTCGTGCACGGTGCCCCCCAGCCGCGTGGCGGTCAATACATCGTGCAGGGCACGGCGCTCGGCAACGTGATACCGCACCCCGCCGGTCGCGACCAGCGGGACTGCAACTTTCCTGGACAACCGCATCAACCTGTGGAGTTTGCCGCGATCGTCCGGTCCCAGGTGCAATTCCGCCAGCAGACTGCACCGCGCACCAAACAGCTCGCGGTACCGCTGGATGGCCGATGGGTCGTTGCCATGTACGCCGCAGCTTCCGTCCCCTCCCTGCGAACTTTCCTCCCCACCCTGTCGCCTTCGGTCGACTGCCCTGCACGCCGTCCGCGGCCTGCGGCCTTCGAACGGCGGGACCATCACGGCCGCCAGCAGGCCGTCGGCGTGCGCGGCCACGTCGTCGAAGGTCAGCTGGCATTCGCCTTTGGGCGCATTGCGGCGCCCGCGGGTGATCAGGCGAGCCAACCGGCCGTAGGCGGCGCGGTCGGTGGCCAGCAGAACGACAGGCGCAGCGTCGACAGGTGTGATTTCCGCGCCAATCAACAGTCTCTGCCCGACATCTTTGGCCGCGCCATGAGCGCGGACCACGCCGGCCAGGCTGTTACGGTCCGTGACCGCCAGCGCCGTGTAACCCAATTCCGCCGCCCGCTGGACCAGCTCTTCCGGATGCGACGCCCCTTCCAGAAAAGAAAAATTCGTCTTGCAGTGCAATTCAGCGTACATCGAACTGCCAATTTGATCGCTTGCCATACGGAGGAACCCAGAACTGCCTTGGGCGGCCATCCATAGGGAAACAGATCGCCATCAGTCAAACTCCCCATGCAGGAACCACCTGGCATCGTCGCGGCGCCGGAAGAGCCAGAAATGCTGGCCACGGGTCGTTTCCACCCGGTAGTAATCACGCCGCACCTTGCGGGGGGCCTCACCCCGCCACCAGCCAGTCTCGATCCGCTCAGGACCCCACCAGCCGGCAACCTCGTAAAAGTGGCCCAACCAGCGAAAACGAATCGGCGGGCCGTCCGGGATGACGGCCGTGACGGGCAGAGCGATCGGTTGCGAGTTGAGCCACAACGGTCGCAGACAAGCATCCCCCAAGGAAAGACCAGGGACGCCTCCTGCCCCCGATCTGGGAGAAGGGGAATTATGGCGGGGCGAGCGTTGGGGTGAGCGTTGGGGTGAGCGTGGCGATGTTGGCGAGCGTTTGGTCGAGCTTGTCGAGCCGGTGAGGGGATCCAGCCGATAAGCACACTCCGGTACGGCATCGGCCAGCAAGCGTGGGGCGAGCACCGCGTCACGGCCCAGGCGGCTGCTGAGCCGATCGACCAGATGGGCCAGTCGACGACGGTCCTCTTCCTTATCGGCCAACGAAAATCCGCATTCTTGAATTTCAAGCTGTCTAGCTTCCAAGCGGTCGCTGGCGGTGGCCGTTACCTGCATCGCCGTCACCGGCTCACGCAACCTCAATCGCTCGAACTGCAAGTCCATCAGCCCCAGCAGATGGCTGGCGTCTGCCGATGGCTGGTAGAGCCCCAGGGGAACCTGCACAGCCGGGCCTGCCGAAAGGTCCAGCCGGCAGTTCAACCGCAACACGCCCTGACCCCGCTGAAACAGCTGGTCGCATACCTGCTGGATCAACCGCTGCAACACCTGCCGAATCGCATCGCGGCCCCATACCGGGCTCTCCCACAAGTGCTGAGCACGGGCCACCGGCGGTTGACCAACCGCGACCAACACTTCCTCGCAGGTACCGGTAAACTGGTCCAGCCGCCGCAACAACTGAGGATCGAACCTCGCCGCCAGCTGATCGCGCGGCAAAGCGGCCAGTTGACCGATCGTGTGGATGCCCAAGGCGCCCAGCAAGCGGACTGTTTCGGCCGGCACACGCAAGGCCGCGATCGGCAGCGAATACAAATGCGGTTTGCAGATCGCCGATTCCGGACTCGAAAAAGGACCGATACAGCAAAATCCGCCATCCCCAACCGCCATTTCACAATCCCCATCCCCCAGGCCGAAATGAGAAACAGCCCAGGCGGCCCCAACGGTGTCAGCCACGGCCACACGGACCGGCAGACCGCGAGACTTGAATTTGCCAACCACCCGTTCGGCCAGTGACCCTTCGCCGCCAAACAGATCAGCGACCCCCGTAATGTCCAGCAACAGAGTGTCGCAACTTTCGGATTCGTCCACCGCCACAAGAGGACTGAACTGCTGACACCAGATCGCCAACTTTTCCAGCGCCACACGCTGGGCCAATGCCGCACGATCACCAACCGTATCGGAAGGGTCAGGCCGGTCGGCGGCGGCCAGCGGGCCGGCGGGCAGCCATAGGCAGAGGATCCGCCGAGCGAATTTGGGGGATTTCATCGTCGATCTCCAGTTGCACCCGCGCCCCGGTTCTCCTGCCGCGGCAACGCAAAACTTCCACCTCCAAGCGCCGTACAAAGGACGAAGACTGCCAAGCGGACAAACCGCTTCCAACCCCTACCCCGCCCCTGCTTTGCCCAACGCTATCCGTCCTGCCAGAGGGCTGCGGCTGGATCAGCAGGCGAACGTCCGCCCAAGAAGGTTCCTGGCGCGCCGTATGCGAACGGATCAACAAGCCGATCACTCCGCTGGCCTGGCAGGCCAATTGCAGACGGCGGAAGTGCCGAACGTCCAGGATGCCCGGCGATGTGTCGCCACGCCACAATACCGCGGCGACGCCCGTGCAACGCACCGCCTGGTCCAACGCCCATAGCTCGTCCAACTGCCGCGCCGGCCGGACAATGATCAAGCCAGCCGGATCGATGCCCAGACCAGCGGCAGCCGGAACATAAAAACGGGACTGCCGATCGATCACAACCAGCACCAAACCACTGTCTTGTGCCGCACAAGCCACGCTCAACGCCAACCGCGTGGCCCCACTACCACTCCCCTGCCCCAGCCATTCGACCAGCACCCCACGCGGCAGCCCACCCGGCGGAAACAACTGGTCCAACGGCGAACCGATTTGCAACGGCGCGGATTTCCCGGCCGGCGGCCTGGCACGCTCTGCGGACTCGGTCCGTTTGAGCATCGCCTGAAGTTGTTCCAGGGTGGATGGTGGCATGCGTCGATCGGTTTTCATGCAAAGGCAACCCGCAGGCTCCCGTCTCAGCACCAGAGACCAACCGCCTCCCCCCCACCCCCCCCAGCACACCGCTCGACAGACCAGGTCAGCGGCCGAGCAGGGGCCGGG
>WVZU01000327.1:10178-10404 GCA_011772275.1 Planctomycetales bacterium
GAATGAGGAACTGAGCACCCCAAAACAATACCCGAACCCAACGGCGGTAACCGGTCCGCCACTTACCGCCAGCCATCGACTATACGCCTGTATCGTAATAATGTCCAGTAGTACATCAAAAAAATTTCGAGCCCCCCAAAACCACCCCCCGCCCCGGCAAAATACGCCCGGCAAAAGTCAGTTGTCCCCGCTGGCACCGCCCCGCCGGCAAAAGTCAGTTGTCCCC
>WVZU01000421.1:0-501 GCA_011772275.1 Planctomycetales bacterium
GATTGTTGGCGAGAATCTCGCAAGTTGATTCGACCGTTTCAATCCAGCGATACGCCGCATCAGGCTTGTCACGTGCAATGTACTCGGCGTTTTCGTACAAGTCGGCCGTCGCCAACGTGGAGTAATAAACGGACGCCATTCCTAGTTGTCGACTTGGTCTTCGATGGCCTTTATTCGCCGCCGCGCCTCAGGATACACTTGGCTGGCTTCCACTCGATTCCCCGCGTCAAGGTCATCGATGCCAGCTTGAATAGCCTTATGCAGTTTTTCCTGCATGAGGACTAACCTTAGACCCTCCGCAACGACTTCTTCCTCGCTGCTGAACTTGCCCTCAGCAATAAGCCTTTGCACAACCGGAGTGTAATCGCTGGGAATTTCAACGCTCATTTGGTATCTCCAGGGCACCATGGCGCCCAACAAGGCATGGCCGCAGAGCCGCTGCGCGGACGCCTCGTCCTTTATTTTACGTCCCCTCCCTGGGTATTATCAACTTGCAATTCG
>WVZU01000421.1:626-2633 GCA_011772275.1 Planctomycetales bacterium
TCCCCCTTGGCCACCTGCACGGACGGGACCCTCGCACCCCGCCCCCGGTGACGCTCTGCGGTCAAGCGTGCCGTCGCTGGGCTTCCCTCACGACGTCACGCAGCCCCGGGCGACCGGGGCGCTAGCAGCACTAGCGTCCGCCGCGCGCCGGCGGCGAAGCCGACCCAGCTCGCCAAATTACCGCCCCGATCCGCTTCGCCGACGCCGTGAAAATGTCTCTTGTCTCCTCGGGGCCACTTCTAGAAGATGTCGCCCCGTTTTGGGGCCGACTGTCGAAACCCCATGCCCCTTGCCTGCCCGTTGCCTGCCTGGTGCAGGGCAGCGCCCCTCGGAGAACCACGTCCATGCGCATCTTCGGAATCTGCTGGCTTGTCCTGGCGACCGTTTGGGGACCGTGGTCGACTCCCCTGGTGTGGTGTCAAATCACAA
This sequence comes from Planctomycetales bacterium, assembly GCA_011772275.1. Lineage (GTDB taxonomy): Bacteria > Planctomycetota > Planctomycetia > Pirellulales > UBA7805 > CS4-C045. The sequence goes on from WVZU01000421.1 coordinate 1,056, forward strand.
AGCCCGATGTGGCGGACGCGGTTGAGCGGATTACGCGGGACGAGATCGAAGCCCGCCGCCAGCAGTTGGACACGCTGGCCGATGGGCAGGAAGGGCTGCAGAAGGAAGCCAGCGAGCTGTACCAGCAAGCCCTTCAGCAGCTGGATGAGGCCCAGCAGGCGGAAACGAACATCACGGCTTACCAGGAGCAGCTGGCCACGGCCGCGGCCACCACCGCCCGGAAAAAGGCGACCCGCGATCGCTTGCCGGAGACAGCGCCCGCCCTGGACTCCCCGTCGCCAGAGGTCCCCATCGCCGATTTGGAAAAGGGATTTGCCGAAAGCCGCAAGACGCTGGCTGTCCAAGAAGAGGCGTACAAGAAATGGGAAGCGGAACCGAACCGTCGCACAGCTCGGATGGCCGAGATTCCCAAGTTGATTCAAGCCGCCGAAGCCCAATTGGCTGAGCTGGAGATCGACCTGGCGGCCAAACCGCCCGCCGACCAGCCGGCCCAGCGGACGTCGGCCAAACAGGCGCTGGCCCTCGCCAGGCGTCAAAGCATCTTGTCGACCATGGCTTCGCTGAAGAAGGAACGCGACTTCTATGAAGCGACGAACGAACTGGTGCAAATCGAACAAGACATTGCCGCTCGACAACTGGCGATTGCCAAACAGACCGCCCAGCAATGGGAGGAACTGCTGAATGGCCGCCGCACCAAGCTCGCTCGGCAACAAGCGAACGAGGCGGAACAAAAGCTGGCCCAGTCTCCGCCAGCGATTCAGAAGTTAGTGGAAGCAAACGCCACCCTGGCTCAGCAGCGGGAAGCGCTGGCTGAAAAAATCGAGAACGCCACGGCCGACCTCCGCACCACCGGCGAACGCGTCGAGCAAATTTCGACGCAGTTGGCTCGGACGCAGGAGCAGGTATTGGCCGGCGGCCTGTCCCAGGCCAGCGGCGAACTGCTGCGTCGCGAGCAGCAAGGCCAATTGCTGGACGTGCGGAAGAATCAGCAGAACATCCAGGAACGCCAACCCGAGCTGAAACAAGTTCGATTTGAGAGCTACAACCTGAGCTACCGTCGCGCGGAACTGGCTACGCTCGAGGATCAGGTGGAAGAAGTGGTCCGCACGCTGGCGGTGCCCCCCACGGAAGAGCTGCGGAAGAGTATCCGCCAGGAACTGGAGACCCAACGCGATTATCTGGACCAGATCATCAGCGACTACCGGTCCTACTCAACCACGCTGGTCGAGCTGGATGCGGAAGAACAGGAGCTGATTGAAAAGACGCTGGAATACGCCCGCTTTATCGAGAGCCGCGTCCTGTGGATCAAGAGCACGGACTCGGTTGTCGCGATTGCCCGCGATCAGCGGCTGTTGACCGAGGCGATGCGGGGGGCGCGGGATTCCGTGGTCGGAATGTGTTCCTGGCGGAACTGGCAGGGTGTCGGCCGAGAATTGGTGGCCGACGTTCAGCAGAGTCCCATCCTCTGGTTTTGTTGTTCGATCGTCTTCGCCCCTCTGCTGATCTTTCGCCGCCGCTGGCGACGCAAGATCGGGGCGCTCGGAGAATCTTCCAGCCGCAAAGGTTGTGCGAATTTCT
>WVZU01000332.1 GCA_011772275.1 Planctomycetales bacterium
CCAGAAACCGCGACCCCACCAAACAGCCGCAACCCGGCGACAGGAAACCGCCTGGAACCGCCAGCCCCAGGAAAATCGAGTCGCCAGCCCTACGGCGGGCGCGCTAACGGCATGGCAGTTAAGCGGCTCGCTGATTGCCCCTGAACGTCTGTTGAACGTTCATCGTCCGCCGCACACGATACGGCTTCTTGCCCTGGCACTCGTGGTAGATCCGAGCGGTGACTTCGCCCAGCAGTCCCAGCACGAAAAACTGCAGGCCCACCGTGCAGGCAAACACGGTCGCCAGCAGCAGCGGGTTGCCAGTCATGTCCACGCCGCCGAACACTTTCATGGCTATCGCCCCCAGGCCACTTGCCAAACCGGCCGTACATGCGACCAGCCCCAGGCCGCCGAACAGCTTCATCGGACTCACTGCATAACGGATCATGTATTTGACCGTGATCAGGTCCAGGATCACGCGGAACGTCCGCCAAATCCCATATTTCGTCTGTCCGAAACGCCGCGGACGGTGCCGAGTGACAACTTCCACGCAGCGGGCACCTTCCCAGTGAGCGAGGATGGGAATAAAGCGGTGCATTTCGCCGTACAGCGACAGATCCGCCGCGATCTCGCGGCGGAGCACCTTTAAGGTGCAGCCCAAGTCGCGGACGGGGAACGCGGTGACCTTGGCGATCAGCCAGTTGGCCACTTGCGAAGGCAGCCGGCGATTCCAAAAGGCATCCTGCCGATCCTTCCGCCAGCCGTAGACCAGATCGTATCCCTCGTGCAGCTTGTCCAGCATCAGCGGGATATCGGCCGGATCGTTTTGCAGGTCGCCGTCGATGGTCACGATCGCCTCGCCCTGCGCCATGTCCATCCCGGCGCTCATCGCCGCCGTCTGACCGAAATTCCGGCGAAATTGGACTAGCTTGACCCGCTGGTCGACAGCCGCCAACTGTTCCAAACATTCGCTGGACCCGTCGCCGGAACCATCGTCCACAAAAATAATCTCGTACCGCACCCCCAGCCCCTCCAGCACCTCGGTCAGTTCGGTGTAACAGGGCCGCACATTTTCGACTTCGTTGTAGACGGGAACGATCACAGAAATATCCATGTCCAAGGCATCCTTGCAAGGCAGTGATCCGGGCAGCGCGGGCGGACGAAGTCCAGCTGCTGCGGGGCGGGTTGTCTAAAGTTTGCCAAAAGCCGGCCTGCCGGACCAGACGAATTACGCCCCGGCCGGCTTTGCTGGAAATCGTTTATCCAGCTAGAATTAGGCATCGCGCTGCCTGACACTTGCCAGGCCGCATGTTGCTAGCAGCGCCGATCTGCCCGGAGGGGAAGCGAATTGGCTAGCGGCCACACTGGAAATGTGGTGCCGGTTTTCCGGTTGCGGGTTCGAGTCCCGTCCCCTCCGCCTTGCACGGCTTGCACCGAATCGCAACAGCCCGCACCGGGCTGCGTAACTCGGTAAGGGTGCTGCACTTGCTGTGCGCGTTGCGGGCTGGTGCAAGTTGGTGCCCGCACGTGCTGCAGCGCTTTTTGCAGCGCATGTGCAGCGCTTTTTGCAGCGCCTTTTGAAGCGCCTTTTGGGTTGCAGGTCGCCGCCCGCTGAAAGTCTGCGTCGGTGACGTGCAGGTAGTTTTTCATGGCGATCTTGGGCCTATTCCCCATCCAGACGCTAACCAGGTGTAGCGGCGAGCCTGCGGCCAGTTCGGTTTCCCTGCTCGATCGCAGAG
>WVZU01000211.1:0-2997 GCA_011772275.1 Planctomycetales bacterium
TCCAGGTGGGCCATCAGCATGCGGCGGGGTGCCCGGCGGGTGCCCGGCAGGCGAAAGACCAAATTGCCCGTTTCACCGGGCGGCTGCGTCCGTCGGTGCGCGTTATCGGTGCGGATCGCCGCGGCGTCTCCGCCGGCACGCAGCAACTGGCGAGTGACGAACTGCACCACGCGGCCTTCGCGGCCGCTGGGACCCTCGATGGCCATCAACTGCATGACCAGGCGGACGGCCCGTTCCAGATCGGGCGAGGCCTGAAATGGGCCGACCGCAGGGGCGGCTGAGCGTTTGCGGGAGGTCTTTCGTTTATTCGCCATGCGGAGGGTCGGCTGATTGGCGATGCCAGGCGGCCACAGCAAGAATTTGGATCACGCGACGCAAAGGCGAAAACCTTCCCCTTACCGCTCGTACCGCTACCCAATGACCCCGGTGGCCGTTATTCTTACCAGGCGACATTCTTACCAGGCGACGAGGGAAACACAACCGTCTGTTAACCGCGGTGGGCTGCACCAATGAAGATTTTTCTGGCGGGGATCATGCAGGGTTCCCATCGTAGCGCGGAATTGCACGATCAACACTACCGCGGCCGGATCAAGGATCTGCTGGCAAAGTTCCTGCCGACGGCCGACGTGTACGATCCGCTGGCCGATCACGCCAACTCGCTGGAATACGGGGATCAACAGGCCAGCGAGGTGTTCGCCAAACACAATCGCATGTGCGGCGAAGTCGATGTCGTGCTGGCCGTGGTCCCGCAAGCGTCGATGGGGACCGCGATCGAAATGTGGGAGGCGCATCGCAACGGTCGGGTCGTGGTGACGATCAGTCCGTTGAGCCATAACTGGGCGATCCGGTTCTTGAGCAATATCGTTTATGCGGACGAGCAGCAATTCGAGCAGGCAGTGCGGGAGGGCGAATTTGCTCAACGGCTGGCCGAGTGGGGGATCTCGCCATAGGACCGCTCAGCGATCGAACTTTGTCCGCCGCCTGCCGGTGCGTAGAATAATGGCAGGGGGATTTGGAGACCGATCAGGGCTGCCGGATCAAGGGCGGCAGGGGCGGGCTGTGGGATGCCCGGTGGCGGTGGTCCGGCCTGGCGGGCGCCGGCAAGCCCACGCGGCAAAACAACGTCCTTTTTTTGGCGGAACACCCAATCCGGCCGCCGGGTGCCGGAGGCCACGTGCATCGCAAGCGGGGAGAATCAGCATGGCCGAAGCGAAGATGACTGTCGAAACGATTGAGCCGGTCGGGTTGCGGGTGTTGATTCGCAAAGACGATGAACGCCGCACCACCCGTGGTGGCATTCTCCTGCCGGACGATGCCAAAACCCCAGTCCTCTCCGGGCGGATTGTGGCGATCAGTGCTCAGGTCGATAGCGACCCGGACTACCCTTTGCAAAAATACGACAAGGTACTGATCGACCCTCGTAACGGGATTCCGGTCGATTTCGAGCAGGACAACAAGCTGTTCATCATTCCCATCCAGGATGTGGTTGCCGTCTTTCGCAAGGACGGTTCTGAGCATTGAGCCACCGCGGCGCGTTGTGTGTGGCCTGGTCCGCGGTCGGTATTCGAGCGGCTCTTGCCCGCAACCTTGTCGGCCCCCCCCGGAATTGCCAACTCTCTTGCCCGTTTTTCGCTACCTGAAACTTGCGCCGCGCCAAAACCCTAGGGACCAACAAACACCGCCTGGCCAAAACCGTCACGGGCGACGTTGGTGACCGGATTGGTTGAGATCCGCGAGACCAGCCCCGCATAACGGCCGGCGATCGTGCCGAGTCCCAGTGTCAGGTACATCGGGTCGGCCTGCACGCGGTCTCCGCGCTGGCTGACCACAGGGAAGCTAAGCGTGTCGACAAATTCCTGGACGACTTGCGGCACGTCCTCCCGCGGTTGGCAGGCCTGATGCCACTGTTGCCTGCTGACGTATTTTCCGATCACCACCCCGTAACCGCGGCCTTCGTTGGCCGGTTTGATCACGAACCGCTGGCGGTCTTGCCGGACAGTTTCCAGCAGGTCGATCGGATCCCCGTGATAATCGACCGTGCCGTCTGCCAACCGCGCCGTCCAGAGGATGTGGTCTTCTACCAGCTGCCGTTGTGCGGCGGAAAGTTCGCCCTGGAATACCGGGTCGTGCAGAAGGGCCAGCAAGGCCTTGTTTTCGCCCAGGGCCAGGCCTGCCAGGTTGTTGACGGAGACAACCTTCCCGGCCTGTTGGGCTTGCAGGAAGGCCGCATACCGCGCTGCGAAGCCGTCGCGCCAACAGTGGTTGGGGCTGTGCGGCGTGCTGATGCGAAATTTGTTGTAGACCAGGGAAAAATAGTGGTCTTGATAACACAACTGGCCGTTGCGCAGCTGCAACTGGCGGGCATCGGCGATGATCGCTTGCCGCTGGCAAGCGTGAAAGGCGTCCACCAGCTGGTCCAGCTCAAAAGTCAATTCGTTTTCGTCCGTCAGCAGCCCGACCGTCCCCTTCTCGATGCGGGCGGCCTCTTCGATTTGCAGCAAAGCGTCCCGGAGGTGCCGCGGCTGGACCGTTCCCATCCGCAGGCCGCTGAGGTCGATCAGATCGCCGTTCAGACTCTGGAAACCTTGTTTGGTGACCGACGAAACGGCTTCCGAAATCATGAAGGCCCCCGGGCAGGCCGTATTGAGTTCCATGATTTTCAGCTGACCGTCCGCTGGCACGGCCGCGTCATAGCGGGAGAGGATCTGCCAGGACGAGGCGCCGGGCGTTTTCGCGAGGTAGGGAAAAATACGTTGCTGGTCGGGAAAGTACGCTTGCAGTCTCTCCGGCCGGGCGATGACGAATTCCAGCACTTGTTCGACCAGCTGGTGGACACGTTCGGCCAGCTGGCCGATCTGGCGGACGTCTTGCGGGTTCAGCAGCAGGGCGGAGAGCGCGACTTCCAGCGGTTTGTCCTGGCCCAGGGACATCTTCTGGTGGCGCATTTGGCGATTGGCTGCGGCCAGCGAGGCGGCGTAGTCGTCAGCCCCAGCGGGC
>WVZU01000211.1:3036-12351 GCA_011772275.1 Planctomycetales bacterium
AGGCTGTTGCCCCCGGGTCCCAGATTTCTCCCGCGGCCAGGGCATTGAGGTCGGCGTATTCCTGTTCGAGTTGTTTGCACAACGAGTCGGGCAGGATCCCCCTCCACGGCTCGGCAGGCGGGGCCTCGATTTTGGGCCGAATCGTGTGCAGCTGGCGGCCGTGATAGTTGTCATCTTCGTGCGTCACTTGGGCTACGTGATCCGGGTCGTAGTCGAACGGGGGCAAGTCGAAGGCCTGATGAATTACGGACAAAGTTTGTTGGGGGTGCAACGTGAAGTGGGGGTAGGGGATGATCAACAAACGATCCGGACAGCGGTCGATCGCGTCGCGGACTCTGGATAGCGAGCGACCGACGACCTGGCTGGCGGCCAGCAGGTGCCGGGCCCGCTGTTCGCTGGTTGCCGTCCGCACCGCCGCTGGGCCGCTCGGCACCCGCCCTTCGATGCCCCGCCCGCGGTACAGTTTTTCGAACGATGCCGCGATGGCACGAACGTCGCGAACCATGGTAATCACCTTCACGCGCCGCGCCAGGATTTCTTCCAGCGGTTCGATGTATTGCAGCCAGCCACGTGATTTGTCAAAGACCGTCTGCCCTTGCTCGAATTGATCCTGGTAGAAACCGCTCAGCAATCCCCGCAGCCCGTTCAACACAAAGGGTCGGGCATTTTCCAGCCCCTGACTGCGAAACTCCCTCGTGTTGGGCCAGCGATGGACGACTTGCCGCATCAAGTGGATCAGCCCGCTGGTGGGTGTCACGTGCAGGGACGGGTTCTGTCCCAACAGGTTCATCAACAGGGTCGAACCGCTGCGGGGCAGGCCGGAAACAAAGTGAAGAGGTCGGTCCATGGGATCCTCGCGAAAAGTTACGTGGAGGCCGCCAGCCGCCGAGCAGCTTGAGCGATATTTTCCAAATAGATTTTGCCGTCCGGGGTCAGGCGGGCGGACAATTTTTCCTGCTGCTGTTCGAGGAAGGCACGCTGGGCCCCGTCGAAGGCTGTGCCTTGCCCGGGGGCGGCTGCCAGTACGTAGTTGCAGGCGAACAGCAGCAATTGCCGGTCGTCACGGTTATGGCTGCGATAATCGTTTTCGGCAGCGGCAGCGGCACGGCGTACCACCCCTTCCATGGCCGCCGGTCGTTCGACTGCCGGTCGCAGGAGGGCCGCCGAAACCTCTTGAAACCAGAGAAAGACGTTTTGTTGCTCCTGCTGCGGGACCCTGGCGGCGACCTCCAGGCCGACCTGGTGGCTCTGCTGTGCGGCCTCCGGCTGGCCAGACAGCGCCTGGGCGGCGGCGAGTTTGAAGTGGATGCGGGCCAGGTAGGCTGCCTTGGGTCCCCCGGCGAAGCGTCGAGCTTCGTCGGCGGCGGATTGCAGAACCACCGCCGCGCCGGCCGCGTCCCCCTCGCCGAACAACAGCACGTCACCCAACCGGCCCAGCAAGTTGGGTTTCAGCCGCCGCCACTGCGGTTTCTCCTGGTCGGCGATTTCGTCGGAATTCAGCAGGTCGTCGATAAACGCCAGCAGTCCGGTGAATTCGCGGCGGGCGTCCTCGCGCTTCCCCAGAAAATGATAGGCCAGCGCCATGAACTGACGGCTGCGAAAATACAAATTCGCGGCCCGCCGCCGTCCCTGGAAATGCGAGAACTTTTCAAAGGCCTCCTCTCCCTTCGCTTCCGCTCGGGCCAGCTGCCAAGTCTCCAGGTAGTAAAGCGCCTCGCGGGAAATCAGCAGGGCACACAGCGGATGGTCTGGGTCGAGCTGAGCGCGGACAGAGTGCGAACGAGCTTGCTGGAACAGTTGGGGTATGTCATCACGGGGCTTGGAGGTGTCGAACAGACGCACCTCCGCCTCCATGGTCAGCGTGAACAATTGCAAGAAGGGGGCCAGGTTGCCGTCGGGAATGCTGGTTCGAGCGGCTTGAAAGCGACGGCCCGCCTCGCGCCATCGTCGCAGCCGCTGCATCATGATGCCCGCGTCGGCAATGCAGAGCGCCTTGAGGTGCTTGTTTTTCGCATGGTACCGGCTGCGGGCCTCGGCGATCAGATCCGCGGCCTCGGCCGAGCGCATTTTCCAATGCAACAACGCTTGCAGGTGCAGATCGACCGGCTGAAACCCCTGGGGCCCGTCTCGCTCCTCCCCGATCAGCTGGTCAACCCTTCCCCAGATCGAGTCGGCGGCATCCTCGGTGCCGACTTCGTCGAAGGGTCGAGCGTCCTTGAGCAGGTTGAAACGGCGGACCAGCGGGTCGGAGGCGTCGGTGTTCAAGCTGGACTCACACAGCGCCTGCAGACGGTCGTAAAAGGCCGTTACGTCGGGCTGCCGGGCCATCGCCCGCAGTTGGGTGTATTGGGCTATCGAGATCTTCTGCAGCAGGTGATGGCGAATCTCCGGAAAGAACCAAGGGATCTCGTCAAACCACCATTCCCCGTTCATGCCGGGCATGGTGAGCAGGAAGTGTTGAGCGGCGTGGGCGTGTGGGGGGGAATCGACGACCAGCCGCGATCCGCCCGCCAGCCGGCCGACCGCCAAGACCCCCAGCAGCAATACCAGCAGGGTGACGACCCAGGGGACCCATGTGCCCAGCGGTCCGCGCTTCTGTCCCGCTTCCGCCTCCACCGCCCGCCTCTCCCCCGCTGGTGGCGACGGTTGCCTGGGGCGCGGTGCGGCCACCTCCGGAACCGTGCTGGCGGTAGTCAAGTCATCCAACGCCCGCAACAGCTGCCGCGGCTCGTCGAAACGTTCGGCGGGTTGCTTGGCCAACATCTTTTCCACGATCCGCCACAGCGGCGCCGGCAGTTGCGCATCGCCATCTGGCGGCCGAGGCATCACCGTGCAGTGGGCATGTTCCTGGCTAAACTTCGAATCGTAAAACGGCGGCTGGCCGGCCACCATGTGATAGAACGTGCAGCCCAGCGAATAAATGTCCGCGCGAATGTCGACCGAAGAACTGGCCCACTGCTCAGGTGCCATGTAATAAGCGGTCCCCATCGCCTGCTGGCGATGCTGCGTGATCCGTTCCGAGTTATCCTCAATCAGCAGGGCCAGGCCCAGGTCGAGTATCCTGACGACATCCCGCCCCGCCTCCTGGCTGATCATCAAGTTGGACGGCTTGATGTCGCGGTGGACCAGCCCGTGATCGTGAATACATTGCAGGCCGTGCGCCGCCTGGCGTACAATCTCGCAGCTCTTGCTGAGCGGTATCGCGGCTTGGTCTTCGATCAGCCGGTCCAGCGTGAGGCCGTCGACGTATTCCATGACCAGGAAATGGTAGTCGTCGTCGCGGCTGGACGAGTGATAAGCCTGGATGATGTTGGGGTGTTTGAGCCGAGCCACGACCTGGATTTCGCGGTAAAACCGCTCCACGATCTCTTCGTCCCCGCGCCCCAGCAGGCCCTCCTTGATCAACTTCAGCACGCAGATGCGGCCCATGCCGACATGCCGCGCCTTGAAGACTTTGCCCATCCCACCCTCGGCGATTTCCTCCAGCAGTTCGTAGTCCTTGATCCGCACCCCGCTGGCTGGTTTCTGCAGCGTGGTGGCGGGCCCCTGCGGCCGGAGATCGCGGGAGGGATGGCTGGCCGCTGACGCGGACGAACCGCCGGCCGGTTTGAGCGGTCCCGGCTGCTGGTCGCCGTAGACGACCTCGAAGACCAGTTTGGGGCCGATGCCAGCCAACTCCTGCATGCCGTGTTCGTGCAGATAAACGTCGTCGATATCCTCCTCGCGAATAAACGTGGCGACCACTTCGGAAACGATGATCTGGCCCTCCGTGGCCAAGTGCACGAGGCGGGCGGCGTAATCGACGCTGGTCCCGATGTAGTTGCCCGTCTGGTTTGGATCGGCGGAGGCGGGGCCCATGTGGATGCCGATTTTGACACCCAGACGTCGCTGGTCCGGCACGGCGATCGGCTGGCTGGCGTGAATTTGTTGTACGTGAATCGCCCACAGGACCGCCTGGATCGGACTGCGAAACTCCAGAAAGTGGCCATCCCCTTGCGTGGAGATGATGCGGCCTTCGTAATCGGCCAGATCGGCTTCGATCCGTTGTCGGTGCGGGCGGAGAATCTGTTCAGCAAAGTGCTGATTCCGCTCGGCACTGCCACGGCCGGGCATCTTTTTTTTCAGCCGAGTGGAACCGACGATGTCGGTAAACACGAATGCCCTAAACTCGACCGAAGCCATGTAGGGATTTCCTGGGGATCAGTTGACCGAAGGGTCGTCGGGAAAATGCTTGAGGTTTTTTTCGGCGCCCAGCACAGTGCGCGTAATGTCGCGGTTGACACGGCTCCATAAATTCGCGGTGTCGTCAAAGATGTAATCGGGCGTCGCTCGGCTCGTGATCCATCCGCCCATCAGCATTTCGTCTTCCAGTTGTCCTTTGTCCCAGCCCGCATAGCCGCTGAAGAGGCGGAATTCGGCCGCCGGTTCGCGGACCAGCTGGTCCAGGTATTCCCGTTCGGCGGCGAGGAAGATGCCGGGCATGATCTCCGCTTGGGCCAGGGAATCCTGCTTGTGCACCGCCAGCAGCGAACCGGTTACCGGACCGCCGCAATGGATCGCCTGCTGGCAGTGGCACGAGCCCTCGGATAGCTCGGCCCACAAGTCCTTCACAGTCGATTGCGTGGGCCGGTTCAAGATGACGCCAAACGCGCCCTGTTCGTGATGTTCGATCATCAATACGACCGTCTGCTTGAAATTGGGGTCCGCAAGTTGCGGCGCGGCAATCAGCAGCTTGCCTTTGAGAAAGTCCATTGAGGAAGATTCTCCAAAAGATTCGCCAAAACAAGTGTCGACATGAACCCCAATGTGATTATATTGTGTACCAAGCAGCGGTCGATGGCCAGCAGTTGGCAGCCGGGCAGGCGGTCGATATCATTTTTGGACTTCCCCCCTGCCCCAGAAAAAAACAATCCGCTCCCCACGCGGCCTCGACCCCCCCGGAACCGGGTCCAGCCAGCTGGGCCGACACCCGCACAAAGTTAGATTCCGGCACCAACAATAAGCGATCGATATTTATGACCGACGATCAGCCGCAACAGGCAGGCAAGCCGACGGAAATGCCGGCTGTCCAACCGACCGATGTGGAACCGGCCCCCGCCCAGGGTACCGATCCTCCGGCCACCGTTTGCGCGGCGGACAAGGATTGTTCGCCAAGCGCCGATCGAGGCAAAACGGTCGATGCGGGTGTTCGGCAAAAGCGAACGATCAAAATCGGCTCGCAGCGCGACAGCGACAACTCGGCCGCCCCATTAAAAGCCAAACCGCAAAACCTGGATAGCTCGGCGGCGGCTACCGTCGGTCAGGACACGGTTGGTCAGGACACGGTCGGTCAAGACACGGTTGGTCAGGACAACCTTCCCCTGACCACGGGCGAGCCCAGCGTTTCAAGAAAACCGAACTTCCCCCCGCCCCGCTTGCCAGCCAAGTTGACCCCGGAGATGCAAGAGGAGCTGGAGGCGGCCGTGGGCAACATCGAAATGGACGAATTGCTGGCCGCCGCGGCGCCGATCGAAGAGCTGGAGGAAGGGGCTCGAGTGCGGGCTAAAATTATCTCGGCCCGCGAAGATGTGGTCCTGGTCGATCTGGATCGCCCGCATCAGGGTGCAATTTCCTTAAAGCAATTTGCCAGCCCGCCCGAACCTGGCGCGATCGTGGAAGCGATCGTCTCGCGGTTTATCCCTGACGAGGGCATGTACGAATTGCAGATCGCTGGCGCGGCGGTAGACGTGGCCCGCTGGGAAGAACTGGACGAAGGCATGATCGTCGATGCGGTGGTGACCGGGCACAATAAAGGCGGCCTGGAATGCGAAGTCAACAAGCTGCGCGGCTTTATGCCTGCCAGCCAGGTGGCGCTCTACCCTGTCCAAAACCTGGAAGAAATGGTGGGCCAAAGATTTCCCTGCGTGGTGACAGAAGTCAAACCGGAACGCCGCAACCTGGTGCTCAGCCGCCGTGCCGTGCTGGAACGTGAACGGACCGCCGCCAAACAGAAACTGCTGGAAGAATTAGAGGTCGGTCAAACCCGTGAGGGTGTCGTGCGACGACTGCAACCCTTCGGCGCCTTTGTCGACCTGGGTGGTGTGGATGGCCTGGTCCATATTAGCCAGTTGAGCTGGGATCGCATCAGTCATCCTAGCGAGGTCTTGCAGGAAGGGCAGAAGATCAAGGTGAAGATCAGCAAGATCGATCCCGATACGGGTAAAATCGGTCTGGCCTACCGGGACACCTGGGAAAATCCCTGGGAAAAAGTTCCCCAGAAGTACAAGCCGAAAGCAACCGTGCAGGGCACAATCACGCGACTGACCGACTTCGGAGCGTTCGTCAGGCTGGAACCGGGTGTGGAAGGACTGATCCACGTCTCGGAAATCGCGCACCAGCGGGTCTGGCGAGCGAGTGATGTGTTGAGCGAAGGGCAGGAGGTGGACGTGATGGTCCTGGCCGTCGATGCGGGTCAACAACGAATCAGCCTTTCGCTGAAAGCCCTCCAAACCCGGCCCCAGAAAGAAGACGACCCACAGAACTCTAACCAAATCGACCCGTCGGCCAGCCCACAGCAGGCCGCAACGACACCCCCTGGCCGGCCGAAAAAAAAGAAGCAGCCACAACTGCGCGGCGGGACCAATCGAGCCTCGGGCGGCGAAAGTTTTGGCCTGAAGTGGTAAGCCGGGCAGGCCGGCGCGAGGGACCGCGCCACGTGCGTTGCGGACCCAGCACACCCGCCGGCTGGGAACAAGCCATCACCAGCCCGTTGGGAATCTGGACGGCAAGCGGCAAGCGACGGACCTGGAGCCGTGAATCGTATCTCTTTAAATGCCAGAGACTTATTGGCTTTTCTGCCGATTCTGGCCAGATTTTTCTGTGACCCACCCGCCGGCGACCGGCTACTCAATCTCCGCCTGGGCCGAATGCGGTGGCCTGGGCCAGAGACGGCCGGAAAGTGAGAAGACGTTTTGTACGGAACCGGTCGTACCGACGAACAGCTGGCCGTTGAGTCGGCACGGGAGGATTCGGACGGCCCGGCCTTCCGGGCGCTGGTCCAGCGATACCAGGAGAAAGTCTGGCAAATCTGCTTCCGGTTGATGGGCAACGCGGAAGACGCCAGCGACGCCGCTCAAGAGGTCTTCGTCCGGTTGTTCCTGCACCGCGGACGTTACGAGGGCAAATCAAAATATTCGACATGGGTTTACGGGGTTGCCCTGCGAACCTGCCTGACCTTGCGTCGCTCGCGCAGCCGGCGGCAAGCTCGAGTGAAAACGGTGGAGACCACGCCAGAAATGGCCAGGCAACCGGCCGATGTCGAACAAACCAGCTTGCGGCTCGATCTGGCCCAGATGTTGGAGACATTGAGCGAAGAAGAGCGGGCTTTGTTGATTCTGAAGTATGCGGAGGGGTACGGCTATGACGAACTGGCGGAAATGTTTGGCTTGTCCGTCAGCGCCTGCAAGATGCGTGTCAGCCGAGCTCGTGAGAAGCTAAAGCAGCGATATCCGAAAAATTTTGCAGACTAATTACGGAAAGATCGATTCATGATGCAGTTTGACCAGTTGGCGGCAACCGAAATACCGCCGCCGCCGGAAAACCTGAACGAAGCAGTTCACCAACGGTTGAACCGGATCCTGGTCGTGCTGCATCTGTGCGACCTGTTCCTGCGGGCCCTGCCGGCGGTGGCCTTGATGTTTACCCAGCCGGTGCTGGCCTTTTTCAAATACAGTGTCACCGGGCGTTTTGATTTGAAAATCAGGCGGCGGTGAGTTCAAAGTTCCGCCTTGAGGCGGCGATCGTCAATCAGTTCGCCCCGTGGCCCGCCGCGCGTGCGGCAGGCACAAGACGTGGGCAAGTTTTTGTGTGAGAGGAGGTAGAACGATGTTTGCAGAACAAACCCAAGGTATGGGTCACGCATTGGAAGGAGCTGGCAAGACCTTGACGGACACGACCCGCGAGTCGACGACGACGCTGGTCCAGAGCTTTACAGAATTCTGGAGCCAAATCGTGGCGCTGGCGCCCAAGTTCATCGCCGCCATCGTGATTTTGGTCGTCGGCTACCTGGTGGCTCGCCTGGTCGGCAAGGCCGTCACGACGATCGGTGAACGGATCGGATTGCAGCGGGGTGCCGAGCGGAGTGGGTTGGTCGAATCGATGCAGCAGGTGGGCATTCGGCGGACGGTGCCGCAAATTGTGGGGCTCATCTTTTTCTGGCTGCTGATGTGCGTCTTTCTGATGTCCGGCTTCAACGTGCTGGGCTGGGAAGCGGTCTCCGATGCTCTGCAAAACATCATCGGCTACATCCCCAACATCCTGGTGGCCACGGTGATGGTGGTGATCGGTTTGCTGGCCGCGGCCTTGTTGCGGGGCGTGATCGCCACCAGCGCCGATCGGGTCGGTTTGAGTTACGCTCAGCAGCTGGCCAACGGAGCCTATTACGTGCTGGCCTTGATCACCTTCCTGGCGGCTTTAAAGCACCTGGGAGTCGAACTGGTGCTGTTGAATAACCTGATCCTGATCGCTGCGGGGGCCATGGCCGTCGGTTTTGCCCTGGCCTTCGGCCTGGGCGGACGCGATGTCATCGGCGGGATCCTGGCAGGCTATTACATTCGCCAGCGGATGCACGCCGGGGACCAGGTGCAGGTCGCCGAGCTGCGGGGTGTCGTGCGGGACGTGGGCCCGGTCGCGACCGTCATCGAAACGGAGGAAGATGGCTTGACGCATCGGCGAAGCATCCCGAATGTAAAGATGCTGAACGAGGCCATTCGCTAGTTGTTCCCCGGCCAGGCAGGCGGAGCGTCGTGAAAACGGCGCTCCGCTTTTTTTTATCTTCACCCCGCCCACCCCACGGTTCAGCGAGGTCGCAACGGCGTGGGCGTACGTACCCCCTCGCCGATGCTGAGCTCCTCTACCTTGCCGTCGATCGTGACCAGGTACGAGCGTCCCTCCTGGCCGCGGATCAGTGCGGCCCCCTGGGCCGGGATGGCGAACCCGAAGCCTGCCTGCCATTGCTGGCGAATGCCCTCGTCGCCAAAGCGGTCCTGAGCCTCGGCGGGCCGAGTGGCCTGGTAGCCGCCCGCCAGATAGCCGGCCAGGAACAGGGCCGCCGTGAGGGCCAAATAGCTGATCCGCTGCGCGATTTGCTGCCACATGGTTTCATCTCTCCATCGATTTTTAGAAGGGGGAAAGAACAAGGTCGGAACGTACCACGATCACCTGCAACGCCAAACGGCCCGCCAGGGCGGGCCGTTGGAGCTGAAAATTTACTGGGCCCAGGCCGGCCGCCGTCAGGCAGCGGCAAAAACTGCTAACCCTCTTCCGCCAGGCTTTTCA
>WVZU01000262.1:0-263 GCA_011772275.1 Planctomycetales bacterium
ACTGGAAAAACGGCAGCGGACGGGAGTGTAGAGCAATTGTCTCAATTGCTCAGGGCGGTGGTAAGAACGCCAGGGAGCAGCAGCGGGGACAACGGAGCAGCAGCGGCGACAACTGCCTTTCGCGTGCCCCAAAGTCAGTTGTCCCCGGCGGTGGGAGGTGCGCGCCCGGAGGTGCGTTCGGGGCGGTCTGGGGGCGGTTTGTCCGGTGGTGATTGCGTTGTGGGGCGGGGGGGGGATAAGATTACGCGGACGATGCGACCGGG